>CAMDVP010000220.1 GCA_945877525.1 uncultured Clostridia bacterium
CTACCCAGCACCTGGAGGGCTGCTGCCGTTTCTTCTTCCGCGACAAGGCCGTCAGACCCGGCCTGCTGGAAAAGGCGGAGCGGCTGACCGCAGGCCGCAATGACGTCACACGGTCCCTGGATTTTCACTGCGCCCATGTGCTCCACACCTTTGCCGAAACCGTGCACGGCGTGTGGGGAAAGGAGGGCGACGCCGTCACCGACAGGGTGAAGGCAGCCTTCCGTGAAACAAACGGTGATGAAATGGCTGATGCGCTGCTGGCGCTGCTCAGCAGCGACTTTGAAAGTATAGATTAAGGAGCAACCTCAATGAATCTTTCTGTACAAAGCTATGATGTAATCGTAATCGGCGCGGGCGGAGGCGGCCTGCGCAGCGCCATCGGCGCGGCCCAGGCAAAGGCCAGAACCCTGGTCATCTGCCGTGGAAAATCCAACCGCAGCGGCGCCACCCTGCTGGCCGGCGCCAACATCAGCGCCGATATCGCCTGTGACGGAGAAACCCTCGCCCGTCTGGGCGTAAGCCAGGGAAACAAAAAGGACACCAAGGACGCCTGGTTCTCCGACATCATTCACGAGGGCTTCTACCTGAACAACCAGGATCTGGCGACCATGTATGTGGAAACGGCCGGCGACCGGCTTGCGGAGATGATTGACTGGGGCATGGAAGTGCACGGCATGGAGGGCGCCCGGGAAGTCAGCGTGTTTGGTTCCGACATTCTGGACACCATGATGCGCCGCTGCAGGGAGCTGAATGTGGAATTCATGGAGGACACCATGTTCACCGATCTGCTGATGAAGGACGGGCAGGTCTGCGGCGTTGTCTGCGTGGACTTGTATTCCGGCGAGATCAAGGCGCTTCGCTGCAAGGCCGTGGTGCTGGCCACCGGCGGCGCCCATGGGATCTTCAGCGAAAACAGCGGTTCCTCCGACCTTTGCGGCGAGGGGCAGGCTGCGGCCATGCGCGCCGGCGCGGAAATGATCGACATGGAAATGGTGTCCTTCTGTCCCACAGTGGTCACCTGGCCCACCATGTATAAGGGCAACATTCTGCCATACATCCTGTTCTCCACCGGCTATGGACGTGTGCTGAACAAGTATGGCAAGACTTTTACCGACCGTTATCTTTCCAGGCATGTGGAGCGGCTGGCCCTGGACAGCGAGTGGAACAAGATGCTGCTGTCCTATGCTCTCAACGCTGAGATTCAGGAAGGCCGCGGCACCCGCCAGGGCGGTCTGTACTACGCCCTGGACCTGCACCCCCAGGAGATCATGGAGGAGCTGTACGCCGATCTTCCGCCGCTGAAGACCGGCATCTACGCAGACATCATGAAGATCTTCGAGGCTGACCGGTCCCTGGTCATCAAGCCGGCGGCGCACTATTTTGAAGGCGGCGTGCGAATCGATACTGCCTGCAGAACCTCCATTCCGGGGCTGTTCGCCGCTGGGGAATGCACGGGCGGTATGTTCGGCGCCAACCGTGTGTCCGCCGCCACCACCGAAATGATGGTGGAGGGCGCCGTAGCTGGCAATTCCGCGGCTGCCTTTGCCCGGGACACCTCGCTGCTGCCAATAGACACGGCGCAGATGGAGGCCATCGAGGCGGAGCTGCTCAAGCCCTTTACCAACCGGGGCGGCCAATCCCCCGAGCAGCTTCGCAGCAGGCTCCATGCGATCAGCGCGGAAGCCATGCCCGTGATCCGTACTGCGGAGAAGCTGACGGAGGGCATCGCTGCCGTGGAAGAGCTGCAGCACGAGTTGGAGCATGTGACCCTCTCCGACACCGCCAGAACCTACAACCGCGAATGGCGCCGTTCGCTGGAGCTGCGCAGCATGCTTCCTGTGGCAAAAACCATGTTCAAATCCGCCCTGGTTCGCGATGAAAGCCGGGGCGTGCATGTGCGCGGCGACATGCTCCGCACCAGCAATGTAAAGAATCTGTACAATATCGTCTTCCGGGGCGAAAGCCTGGAGGATGCCAAGGCGCCTGCGGTGCTCACCCGCATGAAGCCCGAAATCGGCGAGTGGAGCTATACGGAATACATTGAGAAAATCGTTGCCGAGGAAACCGGAGAGGAGGACGCCTGATGACCTGTCATGTGAAAATCAGCCGCGGTGAGCCCGGCAGAGAAGGAACCTGGAGTGAGTATACCCTGACCGTGGCCGAGCATGAGGATACCTCCATCATGAATGTGCTGGAACGCATCGCCGCCGAGCAGGACCCCACGCTGGCCTTCTTCGACCACGCGGCCTGCCGGCAGGCTGCCTGCGGCAAGTGCGCTGTCCGGTGCAACGGCAAGGTCGTGTTGGCCTGCAAGGAAAAAGCCCAGGAGGAAATGCTTCTGGAGCCCGCGCGGCCCGCAAGGCTGGTTCGGGATCTGCTCTGCAGAGCCTGACGCTCCCCATCAAAACCACACGGGAGGTGGTTCATGTGAATGACACCGAACTGCTGAAAATCGAAGATCTGCAAACCAGTTTTCAAACAAAGCGCGGCGTCGTCCGTGCGGTGGACGGCGTGTCCTTTTCCATTGCCCCCGGGGAAACCCTGGGCATTGTCGGGGAATCCGGCTGCGGCAAGAGCATGACGGCGCTGTCCGTAATGGGCCTGCTGGAAAAGAACGGCAAAGTGACCCGGGGCAGCATTGTCTTTGACGGACAGGATCTGCTTGCGCTGAGCAGCCGTCAGCGCCGCAGCATGTGCGGCGACAAGCTGTCCATGATCTTCCAGGAGCCCATGACCTCCCTGAACCCTGTCCAGACGGTGGGGCATCAGGTGCGCGAAACCCTGATGGTGCATGGACAGGTCAAAACCCGGGACGATGCAAAGGCCCGCATCATCGACCTGTTCCGTCAGGTAGGCATTCCCGACCCGGAGCGCCGCTATAACAGCTATCCCCATCAGCTGTCCGGCGGTCTGCGCCAGCGCGTGATGATTGCCATGGCCATGGCCTGCGAGCCCAAGCTGCTTATTGCCGACGAACCCACCACCGCTCTGGATGTGACCATTGAGGCCCAGATTCTGCACCTGATGCGCAAGCTGAGCAGAGAGCACAATACGGCGGTGATGATGATCACGCATAACCTGGGCGTGGTCGCGGAAATCTGCGACCGTGTATGCGTGATGTACGCGGGGAAGATCGTGGAGCAGGCGGAAGTTCATGAGCTGTTCCGCAATCCTATCCATCCCTACACCAATGGTTTGCTCCGGTCCCTGCCGAAAATGCAAAGCGGGCAGGAAAGGCTGTACAATATTCGGGGCATGATACCCGATCTCGTGAATATGCCCGCCGGCTGCCGCTTTGCGCCCCGCTGCGATCATGCCTGCGCCCGCTGCCGGGAAGATGAGCCGCAGCTGATTGATGTGGGCAACAACCATCTGGTACGCTGCTTCTGCCGGGGAGAGGAGGACAGGCATGGCTGATGTATTGATGCAGGCCGAGCATCTGCACAAGGAATTTCATGTGCCGGGCGGCGTCGTCAGCGCCGTTTCCGATGTAAGCCTGACCCTGTACAAGGGCGAAACCCTGGCGCTGGTGGGCGAATCCGGCTGCGGAAAATCCACCCTCGGCCGTGTGCTGCTGAACCTGATTGAGCCAAGCTCGGGCAAGGTGGTCTTTGACGGGCAGGATCTTTCAACGCTGTCCGCCCGGGAAATGCGGTCAATCCGCCGCCGTATGCAGATCATCTTCCAGGATCCCTTCGCTTCCCTTGACCCCCGCATGACCGTCGGGCAGATCATCGAGGAACCGCTGAAGATTCATGGACTCATGCCGGACAGGGCAGAGCGCCGGGCCTTTGTTTGCCATCTGATGGAGCGCATCGGCATCCGTCCCGAATACTACACCCGTTCGCCCCATCAGTTTTCCGGGGGACAGCGCCAGCGTATCGGCATTGCCCGCGCCCTTGTGCTGAACCCGGATCTGGTGGTGTGCGACGAGCCCGTCTCCGCCCTGGACGTATCCATACAGGCGCAGATTCTCAACCTTCTGCAGGATCTCCAGGCGGAGCGCGGGCTGACCTATCTGTTCATTTCCCATGACCTGAGCGTGGTACGCTATATTTCCCAGCGGGTGTGCGTCATGTTCCTTGGGTGCGTGTGTGAAACCGGCCCGTCCGAGGCGGTCTATACCCACCCGCTGCACCCCTACTCCCGTTTTCTGCTGGACGCCGTCCCCCAGCCCGACCCGGAGCTGCGCAAGGAGGATCGTGACCTGCTCCAGGGCGAAATTCCCAGCCCCATCGCTCCGCCCTCCGGCTGCCGTTTCCGCACCCGCTGCCCCTATGCGCAGCCGATCTGCGCCCAGCAGCGCCCGGAAATGAAGGACTATGGAAATGGACGGGCCTGCGCCTGCTTCTTTCCCCTGACGGAGGATCAGCATGAATAACCAGGATGCGGTCTATCAGGCCTGTATGGAAATTCTGCGCCGCGAGCTTATCTCGGCCACCGGCTGCACCGAGCCCATCGCCCTTGCCTACTGTGCGGCCAAGGCCCGGTCGGTGCTGGGATGCCTGCCTGACAGGGTGGACATCGAGGTCAGCGGCAATATCATCAAGAATGTCAAAAGCGTGACCGTACCCAACACTGGCGGCCTGAAGGGGATTCCCGCCGCCGCCGCCGCAGGCATCGTCGCGGGGCGCGAGGATGCTGCGCTTCAGGTGCTCTCGCAGGTGACAGAGGAGCAGGAGCGCGCCATCGCCGCGTTCCTGGCCGCTGTGCCCATCAGCGTAACACCCATGCAGAACTGCGATCTGCTGGATATTCGCGTCACGGTCAGCAAAGGTGGAAACAGCGCTTCCGTGCGGATCAATCACGCCCATGACCATATTGATTCCGTCATTCTCAACGACAGG
>CAMDVP010000221.1 GCA_945877525.1 uncultured Clostridia bacterium
GATGCAAATGTCAGCATTGTGATTGGCAGGATACCCCCGAAATGCCCATTATCCATAGGCTTTGTCAGCCAATGCGCACAAAGCAGGGAAGCAGCTTGCCCTGCTCTTGACAACTTCACACCCAAACGAAAGGAGGAAACGCCGGCAAAGCAAAAGCCCTTTCCCATGGAATCCCTCATGAAAGGAGGAAATACCCATGGAAAAGGACTTCTATGTCCCATATGGCTATATGGGCTTTGCCCCATGGCTGAATAGATACCAGCTATTCGCCACGGAAGAGGATTACCGGGATTTCATCAGCTAATCAATCCCCTGTGCGCTGGGCTTGTCACCCTGCCACATGGGGAAGTGTATCACAAGATAGCCTATCTGTCAAGGAGGAAACACCATGCACAACGAACGCTTGTCCCTGCTTATTTCAGTTTTCCCCATCTACTGCGAGGTGGGACCCTATGTACTTTGAGGGAAAGCCAGAGGAAAACATTTCAATCCACCCACCTCCTGCGAGGTGGAACCACCAGCAAGGGCTTTGTGCTGATTGAGCTGGAATTTCAATCCACCCACCTCCTGCGAGGTGGGACCCACGCTGATGTACAACGCACAGGCCACGCTGTGATTTCAATCCACCCACCTCCTGCGAGGTGGGACTGGAATGTTTCGCCATGGGTGGACAAAATAAACATTTCAATCCACCCACCTCCTGCGAGGTGGGACAGCAGTAGTCACCAACCATGACCGCACCTTGATTGGTGACTTCTGACAAAAACTATTCAAAACCCAAATCACACTATGATATGAATATCCCATCGTCTCCTGCACAACGGTGTTTTATCCGTGCGAACCGCCAGGGAAAAGTAACGACACTTGTGGTTCGCACAGATCAGAGAATCAGGTTGCCTTCCAGCTCGTAGGTCTCCTTAGCACCGATATGTGTGACTTTGCCTTGATAGCTGTTGCCAAGAACGTAAATGCGCAGACTATCGCAGCTTGTGTCGATGGTTTGCTCCAGGTCGTGACGAAGCAGCTTGAGCTGGGTGTTGTCCAGGATACACTCGAACACAGAATTCTGTACTCTCGTTCCGTGAGCAACGCATTTTTTCGCCACGGTGCGCAGGCGTCTTTTCCCTTCGGGGGTCGTGGTATTAACATCGTATGTGATTAGAACCAGCATGCTTCACCTCGTCTGATGGGAATGATTATTTCCAAAGAAACGGCGGGTATTCCTCCAGATCGCCGCGGATAGTTCGAGCCAGCAGCAGGGACTGCACATGGGGAACCAGACCCCAGGGCATTTTCTCCTTCAGGAAGGGATGCGTGATCTCATCCCGCTTTTTCTCCTGCCAGTGCTTGAGCAGCAGCTTGCGTCCCGTATCATTCAGCAGTACCGTGCCGCTTTCCTGACGGTCAAAATGCTTGTCCTGGAGAACGCGGTTGTTGATGAGTGTCAGCACCAGCCTATCGGCAAAGGGTGCGCGCAGCTCCTCTTCAAGGTCCAGGGCCAGAGACTTGCGCCCGGGTCTGTCGCGATGAAGAAAGCCGGCGTAGGCATCCAACCCGACGCCTTCCAGGGCGGAGGCGCAATCGTTTGCCAGCAGCGTGTATGCAAAGGAAAGCATGGCGTTCACATTATCCTTCGGCGGCCTGCGATTGCGTCCGTCAAAGCTGAAATCCAGTTTTTGGCTGAGAATAAGCTCATTAAACACGCCGAAATAGGCGTTGGCTGCATCGCCCTCCAGCCCTCGCAAGGCTTCCAGTGAGGTCGACTGCCGGATGAGCGGAATGAGCCCCCGTAGGCGCTCTGACACAGCCTTCATCTTTGCCTGATCAATCCGCAAGGCGTGATCGCGAAGCGCACGCTCCAGCACCCAGCGGCCGTTGAATACCTTGCCGGTAATCATGTTGCGGGCAATCAGGCAGCTGTGAGGCTCGTTATCAGCGATACGATACTGCTCCCTTCGCAGCAGGATGTTTCCCCGGGATATGCCGTTCACCCGTGCCAGAAAACGTCCATTCGGAGTCATGAAGGTCAACTGGATGCCCCGGTCTGCACATTCACCCATCAGCGCAGGCGTAGCTCCTGCATATGAAAAGGTCACGATTCCCTCCAGGTTTTGCAGGGGAAAGCGGCTCAGCACTTCATCCTTGCGGCTGACAACGACATTTTCGTTACTGCAGGACAGGAAGAGGTCCTCGGTGGTGATGTATAGCGTGTTCAGCAGCTTTCTCATCCATCCTCCTCCAATCGCCTGCTGATATAGGCCGATACATCCGACAGCTTTTCCAGCTGGGGAAGGCACAGATCCCGCAGCGAGCAGGCATTGCAGCTCTTTGTCCGCCTGGCCTTCGGGGTATCCCTCCTTCATTCCGGTCTGTTCATCGTAAAAGCCATCGTTGAGCACAAATACGCTATCGTCCAGCAGTGTGCAGATCATCCCGTTTTTCATCATCCGATCAATCTGGTTCATGGTCATGGAGACCATATAGAGCTTGGCCTGGGCCAGCAGCGAGGCGGTTCTGTCCAGGTCATTCCATGGACGGATGCCGTCCAGCTGTTCGATCAATGCCCTGCCCTCCCCATATGGCACAAGAACGCCCTCGCTTGTAGCGTCAAACACCTCGAACCAGTTCCCGGCAGTACTGAACGCCTGCCGCAGCCAGTAGGTATCCGCAGTCGCTCCCGCAAACTGCCGGTCCATGGACAATAGCTCAAAGAGCGTCTGCCCATGGGTTGGATACTCCTGCTCCCCTTGGGCCATGCCGCGATACAGAAAGGCGTAATAATCCCTGACCGCAGCATCCGAGGTAAGGTCGCAGGCGTAACGCGCGGGTGCCTGCCGAAACTCCGCCAGCAGGGCATTGAGCGCATCCTGCGCGTGACGGATATCCCGAAGCGACCCCAACTTTTCGTCCTGCAGGTGAACGATACGGACAGGATGCGGAGACACATGCTCACCGTGCCGGTTGCACCGTCCGGCAGATTGAACGATGCTGTCCAGCCCCGCGGACAGGCGAATCACCGAACCAAAAGAAATATCAATCCCAGCTTCAATCACCTGGGTGGAGACGCAGATCAGTCTCTCATTCGCCTTCAGGGCAGCGTCCAATTCCCTGAGAACCTGTTTGCGGTGCTGCATGCACATACCTGCCGACAGGTGAAACAGCCGAACAGACGTCATCTCTGACAGGATGTGATATAGGTCGCTGGCCTCCCGCTTGGTGTTGCATACAATCAGCAGACTGCTTGCCGTTTCCAGCAGCGCTTCCGCTTCTTCAGCAAGTCCGGAAAGGGTGGTCGTTCCACCGTCGATGATTTCCGTCCGCCGGAACAGGGGCGCATATTGGGCGTACACATCCTCCGGGATCAGCCTCTGGCTTGGGAGCATCCGATGCTGAATTCGAACGTCATCAAAGGGTGGCTGCGTAGCAGAGCAGAGGATCACCGTCGAACCACAGCATTCTGTGAGGAAGTTGACAGCACAGTTGAACATGGACAAGAGCTTGTTTGGCAGCGACTGTACTTCGTCAATAATCAGGACGCTCTCGCTCAGACAATGAAAACGTCGAACCGAGGACATCTTGCCGCTGAACAAGGTGTCCAGCAGCTGAACAAGGGTGGTGACGATGATCGGCGCATCCCAGGTTTCCTGCAATAACTCCGTGATTGCGGCTTTTTCCGGGGACATGGCATCCCGAACGATGTTGGAATGATGCTCCAGCACCGGCATCGTATTCCCCACGCCGCTACGGATAACATCCGCATTTTGTTCTATGATCGACAAAAGTGGTGCCACATAAATGATACGGCGCAGACCATGCGCTTTGGCATGCAGCACCGAAAAGCGCAGCGCAGCCAGCGTTTTACCACCGCCGGTGGGCAGGTCCAGCCGGTAGAGCCCTGTATCCCTCGCGGCTGCGACGGCGCATAGATCGGAAAACGCTCCCCGCGCCCTTTGCAGCGGCTTATCCTTGGAGAATGAGGCCATGTATGCATCCAGATGCTCCGCGCAGGCTTCCCATGAGGGAGAAACTATTTCAGGCAGAGGCTGCTTCTGCATGAAGCATCGGGTGTCTGTTCGGTCAGCATCCACCACGGCGGAGGTTATAAGCCTTGCCAGCAGTCCAAGCGCAAAGAAACCTGTTTCCTGCGAAGCTGCATAGGAGCCGATCTTCTTTTCAAAGAAACTGATGATCTCTGCGGATGCCTGCATGATTCGTTGGCGCACGCCTTCCTCATCCATACATTCCGTATGAAAGGCGGCAATCGCCCGTCTATCATAGTCCGGCTGATGGGTCAGGCGGTGTTGGAAACCGCTCTGATGCGTTTCATCCCACAGGTCAAAAAAGCCATGATGGCTACCAATACTGACGGCAAGAAGCTCAGACGCGATATCGGAATAAACCGGTGTGCCATCCGCCGTATGAAAGCGCTCCAACAGATACCTGACCCCGGCAAACGTGTGGATCACGCTGCCCTTCCTGACCTTTTCGCCCATGCTGGCCTTCTGGATGTAGGCGTCGAATTCGTCGGTGAACTTCCCCATATCATGAAGAAGACCTGCAATTTCTCCTGTTGCAGATAATCCCAACGGAGCCAGGCAGTTCTTTGCCAGGGCTGCAACAGAAAGCGCGTGTTCTGTGCAGGTTTGCTCACGCCGCCCGGATGTGGTGCCGTCTATGGCTATATGGGCACGAAACATATGATTTCCCTCCTGTAGGAAGGCTGTTGCAAAAAACTTCTCTATGAGAGAATTGTACCATAAGAAGTACTATATGTCTATTGTTTTTCCTTAATTGCAAGAACAAGTTGAACCCCGACCTTCGGATAGAGTAAGAAAGT
>CAMDVP010000222.1 GCA_945877525.1 uncultured Clostridia bacterium
GACCGGCTCCTGCGGCCATATCACGCAGGAGGATATCAGGAGCCGGGAAGCGCTGATAGCAGAAGCGGAGCTTATGCTTTTGCAGATGGAAATCAACGCGGACGCACTGGAAGCAGTGATTCGCATGGCCCATCGCCATGGCGTGCGGATTGTGCTGAATCCCGCCCCCGCGCAGCCTCTTGCGGATGAACTGCTGGCCATGATTGATACCGTGACCCCCAATGAAACGGAAGCCTTTGTCATGACGGGCGTTCGGGTGGAGGATTGCCGTAGCGCCCGCGCGGCCGCGGAGGTGTTTTTGCAAAAGGGCGTACGGAACGTGGTCATTACCCTGGGCGGCCAGGGCGTGTATGTAACGGATGGCAAGCGCGAGGAGCTGTATGGTCCCCTGGAGGTGCAGGCTGTGGATACCACGGGTGCAGGGGACGCCTTTAACGGCGGGTTTGCCATGGCGCTGGCCAAGGGAAGCGATGTGTTTGAAGCCGCGCGGTGGGGCAACTGCACTGGCGCCCTGTCTGTTACAAAGCAGGGGACGGCGCCTGCCATGCCCCATCGGGAGGAAATCGAGGCTTTGTATCACGCCGCATATGGGAACGCCTGATACGGCGCTGCATCGGGGCTCGTCACTTGAACGGCGGCGCTTCCGCGCAGACGGCGGGCTGCGTACCCGGTGTCAATCAGGGCATGAACTTTGCATTGATGCCAGCAAAACAAATAGACAGCCACAAAAAACCATGGGGAGCAACGGCGCATCCCCATGGTTTCATATTGTGCGCATACAGTGTCAGCTTGCCGGCTTTCCAGCATCTTCCGCGATGCGGCAGCGCTGTCCAAGCACGGCTTGATAGCAGGCAACCCCAAGACCGACGCAGCAGAAAGCCATCAGACAATAGGCGGCCCAAATGGGCAAGTCGGCTGATTTATCAATGGCGAATTCCAGCGCAATGATAATGCCGGTGCAGGCAAGGAACACTGCCCAACTGGCGATGGTTCCGCGCAGCGCTGCGCCGTGGAGACGGCCGGCACGCGCCAGGTGAATCAGGGCGTAAAGCATCAGCCCAGCCATCACCAGCGCGGCGGTAAGCTGCGATACCCGCACGAACAGCCAGCGGAGGAAGTTGTCCCGGCGCATGCTTTCCAGCAGCACCTGGGAGGCGCTGTACAAAATCAGGAACAGCCGTGCTGTGTCGCCTACGGGACGGGCGCGGCGCAGAAGCACTCCGAGGATCACCAGCGCCGCCAACGCCTCCAGCAGGAAGATGGCCCAGTACCATTCTTCGTACTGGTTGCATACGGCCAGCGGGAAGAAGCAGAAACGCTCGTCCTCCACATACATGCCGATGCCCTCGCCGCTGAAATATTCCGCCAGGCGGCACAGGGCAATGGCCAGCGCGCCGGGGGCGGCCAGGGCATCCAGCAGGAGGGCTGGCCGCTGATGAGTTTGCCGGGCGGCGATCACCGCGCCCAGCACAGCGCCGCCCAGCGCGCCCCAAAGGGCAAAGCCGCCGTTCCACATTTTCAGCATGCTGCCAAGCCCCACCTCCATGAAGAAGCTCAGCCGGGCCAGACAATAGAACAGCCTTGCGCCCGCCAGCCCCAGCGGGAGCATCCAAAGGGCCATGGTCAGGGCTGTACCGGGGCGAAGGGACAGGCGGCGGCACTGCGCGGCCAGCAGTGCCAAGGCCGCGCACAGGGCGGCTGTCAGGCACAGGGCATAGGCGGTAAGGGGCAAGCCGAAAAAAGAGATAATTCCCTGAACTGTATCCATAGCCGCCTCCTTACTCCTGACCGTCGGGCTGATAGGCCGAGGCAAAGTAGATGATGTCGCACAGAGGACGGCGCTTGGGATTGTTTGGCGAATTGATCTTCTGATTGCGGAACACCATGGTGGAGGAGGACCCGCCGTCCAGATTATAGGCGTTCTGAATGCCCTCAAAGGAGGAAACCAGATCGCAGAACTGATCCAGCGTCAGACCGACGGAGCCTTTATCCTCAGGGCCTTCGGAGCAAATGCACAGATATTCCAGCGGGCCGATCTGCGCAAGGCACATACGCTGGGCGTACTTCTGCCCCGCGGCGAAGACATACTTGGCCAGGTCGGTCTGCTTTTCTCCCTGAATAATCAGTCCTGGGCCAAAGGTGAAGCCCTGCATGATAACGCCCGCAAAGGTCTCCACATCCTGATTGGTGGCGGAGGGAAGAATGTGCAGGTCGCCCTGATCGTCGATAATCAGCACATCATAATCCCCGTTGCACTTCAGGCGGTATTCCTTGCCCTGTCGGGTGACCAGGCCCACACCGTTGCGGGTGGAGAAGAAATCGCCGTTGATGGCCAGCACGGCATTGCAGCGTTTGGCAATGGTGGTGCCCAGGGAAGTGGAGGGGTTATAGTAGTTGGAGGCCATGGCGGTGCGCAGCTGGGTGGCGTTGGCCAGCTTCACATGGGCTACCATGTAGTTGGTTTCCTCATAACGCCCGGTTTCAATAGACACGGAGATGGACGGATCCTCATAGGCCCAGTCGGACAGATAACCGCTTTTCTGGGGCGGAAGGCCCTCATAGGCGTCCGCAGGCAGCTCAAGAATTTCAGCCTGGGCTACCATGGCGCCGGAGGGTACCAGCACCAGCAGGGCGGCGAGCATCAGCACAAGCAACGCAATCTGAAGAATCTTCTTCATGGGGAACCTCCTCAGGGCACAAGCTGCCCATTTTCAAGGCGGATCACGCCGGTTTCCAGAAAGGAAGCGGGGGGATTTTCAAAGCCCTTGTATTCCTTTTTCAGCAGCAGCTTACCGAAAACCGCCTGACGCTGGGCTTCCTCCGTGAGGATAATGGGGCGGAAGTCCGGGGAGCGCTGGGTCTGGCAGGGAACAACCGACAATTCGGCAAGCTGCACCCGGCCATCCTTTTTTTCATAGGTCAACTGGAAAATGCCCGTGGCCGGATCCACATTGGACATGGTGCCAAAGGTGAAGTTTCCCGTGCTGTACAGAATGGGCTTGCCGTTATAGAACTGGATGGGCTGCAGCACATGGGGATGATGCCCCCAAATCATGTCGGCTCCCGCGTCGATGATTTTCTTCGCGTAGGTCATTTGGCCGGTGGTCGGGGTAGGGTGCGTTTCGCGGCCCCAATGAAGGCTCACCACCACCACGTCGCATCCCTGCTCCCGCAAGGTGGCAATTCGCTCGGCTATCCGCTTCTGGTCGGCCTCCTGAGGATAGGAGAAGCCGATAAAGCCAAAGTGGATGCCGTTCACGTCCCGAAAGCCAAGCCGGTCGTAGCCGTCTTTTCGGCCCGGGTAGATGGAGCCGAAGGAATCGACGCCTGCCGCCTCCAGCGTGGCCAGGGAGTCCTGATATCCAGCGCGGCCAAAGTCCATGCAGTGGTTATTGACGGTATTCACCAGCTCAATGCTGCCCGCGTTCAGCACGGCCACATGGTCGGCATCTGCCACAAGGTTGTACGTTTTGTTGGTATGCTGGGTACGGGCGGTGAACACCACCTCCAGGTTGGCCACCGTCAGATCATCGGCGGCCAGCACATCCTTCACCAGGGAAAAGGGCCAGTCATAGCCGTTCTGGTCGATGCAGGTATGATAGGAGGAAGCGGCCTTCTTGTATTGAAAGGAATCGCCAATGCTGCAATCGCCCACAAAGGAAATGGTAGCGCTGGTTTCTCCGGCGGCGGGAGAGGACGCAGGAGCGGGCGTAGGCGAGGGTTCCTCCGTGGGCGCCGCGTCAGGGGCGGCGGGTTCTTTTGTGGATTCAGCAGCGGGTTCTTCTGTGGCTTCGGTAATGGGCGCCTCTGTAGCGGCGGTAAACGCCGCGGCTTCCAGCAGGAAAGGGTCGTCCTTCGTACCTGCGCCGCCGCTGATGCGAAGCTGAGCCATATCCAGCCGCACAGACAGGCGCAAGCCCACGTTGGTGCGGGTATACGCGCCCCAGCTCAGGTGGCCGTTATAGCCCACCAGCGCCAGCTTGACGCCGTCCTTGGAGCGAATGGTGGCCACCCAGTAGGGACTGGTGCCGGTGGAATGCTCGCGGTACAGCCCCTGGGAAAGGGCATAGGGGGTGGCGACCGCCTGACGGGATTTCTGCTCGCTCCAGCGGGTTTTGACAAAGCCGTATTCCGTGCTGAGAAACTGCTCGTCGGTGAGGATAAACAGCTTACCGCCGCCGGGCTCGTCTATCAGCGCGCTGCGAAGGGGATCGTCCCCCAGCAGCGTGTCCAGCACGGTGGTGTTCAGGTGCGTATACAGGTCGCTTTCGGCATAGCTGTCGATGCGGCGGTAGGTCTGCTTCTCAATGACCTTGGCATCCGTCTCGAAAATGACCTGGCTCACATCGATCACATATTCGGTGAGCAGCAGCGCCTGACCATCCTGAACATCCAGTATGCGCCACAGCACGGGGGCCACGGCGCCGTCGGCTTCATAGGGATAGGAGCCCAGAGACACATACTGGTATCCCATGCCCTTCACATAACCGCGCAGCGGCGAATCAGCAAGGGCCGCGCAGGGCAGCACAAGCAGCAGGGCTGCCAGAAAAGCAAGCAGCTTTTTCACGTTCATCCTCCTTGAGCGGGGAAGCATCCCCGATCTGTGATTACCCGGGAATGCCAGGCCACAACTTTTCCTATTATAACGCCTGCGTCCGGGGAATGTCAATCTTGGAAGCCGGTCTCCCCGGCAGCGGGAAGGGTTTTTACATATCCGTTCAGCCTTCGCTCCAGGTCGTTCATCACCTGCAGAACATCCCGGCATTCCCGCTGCATGACCTCCTCGCTGAGCCCTTCGGGGGGCGGAACGAGG
>CAMDVP010000223.1 GCA_945877525.1 uncultured Clostridia bacterium
CGCGACATCCACCTTGGCAAGGTGGCACTCTACCACTGAGCTACTACCGCATATCCACGCAAGGCATCGGGTGAAAAAGTGCGGACGAAGAGACTCGAACTCTTACGCCATAAGACACCAGATCCTAAGTCTGGCGCGTCTGCCATTCCGCCACGCCCGCACGACGGTCAGAGGGCAGATGGGATGTGACCCATTGGAGATTCGAACTCCAGACACCTTGATTAAAAGTCAAGTGCTCTGCCAACTGAGCTAATGGGTCATACATGCTGGGGTGGCAGGGCTCGAACCTGCGAATGCGGGAGTCAAAGTCCCGTGCCTTACCACTTGGCTACACCCCAACGCAGGCTGTCTCCACCGCAGATCGCAGCAGACCGAAGGAAAAACAAAAGGTGGGGTGACTAGTGGGGCTCGAACCCACGACATCCAGAGCCACAATCTGGCGCTCTACCACTGAACTATAGCCACCATAATGGCGCGCCTGGAGGGGCTCGAACCCCCGACCCACGGCTTAGAAGGCCGTTGCTCTATCCAACTGAGCTACAGGCGCAGGCCGCAAATCAGGAACCTCCAAGGGCATGAACATCAGCCTTGCACGAAACCGCGATCCGCTGACAGCAATGAATTATAGCACATCCCCGCATGCCTGTCAATCGCTTTTTCACTTTTTCCCTACTTTTTTGGGTTCCGGGGGAAAATCATCATCACAATGGGCGAATATCGCAGCGCTTATTGAAAAAAACCTGAATTTCTCTTCTATTTCGAAAAAAAGCGTGATATAATATGAAAAAATAGCCCACGGGTACAAATTGTTCTGATGGTGCAATACCGGGAGGGAAGCATTGCATGGTACGGGTGATCGTGGCAGAGGACGATATTAGTCAACGACTATCTCTGGCAGAAAGCCTGAACCGACAGGAGGGCCTGAGCGTGGTGGGCGTGGCCGAGGACGGCCTGGAAACGCTGAAGCTGGTGCGCGAGTGCGAGCCGAAGGTGGTGGTCTGCGACATGGTGATGCCGCGGATGGACGGCTTCATGGTGCTGGAGCATGTGCGGCGGATCGAACTGCGGCGGCGGCCCAGGATCATCGCGCTGACTGCCCTTTGCAGGGATGATTTCATTTCCCGGGCCATGGCTTTGGGCGCGGACTATTATATGGTCAAGCCTGCCAATGTGGTGTTCCTGACGCAGCAGATTCTGGAGCTTGCCAACCGGGACAGGGAGAATGTGCTGATACCACCCGTGCCTGTGGGCGTGGCGGCTCCCCCGCCGGCCGTAGAGCCGCCCAGGGAGCGCCCCATGGCCGAAACGGCGGAAATGCTGGTGGCCAGCCTGCTGCTCAGCTTAGGCATGCCCGCACATCTGAATGGCTATCGATTTATCCGCCAGGCAGTGCTGATGGTGCTGGACAGGCCGGATATGCTTTCCAATATCACCTGCACGCTGTATCCTGCGGTGGCCAGGCAGTTCAACACCACCGCCAGCCGCGTGGAGCGCTCCATCCGCCACGCCATCTATGTTACCTGGACCCAGGGCGGCCCCGAGATATTCAACAAGGCGCTGGAAAGCCGTGCTTTTACCTATGCGGATAAGCCCACCAACTGCGAAATGATTGCCCTCCTTTCCGAACGGGTGCGCTATCGGCTGGGACGATGGCAGTAAAGCATGATGAGACAGCCTTCTGCTCCCCGCATGCAGCGGGGGGCTGCTTTTTTTCCAAAAGCGCTTGCATTCTGTGCTGACCTTCGGTATAATGGACAGGATAGAGCAAAGGAGGATGACCCTGTGCGAATGCTGCTCAAGGGCGGTCTTGTGTACGATCACGGTTCCTTTTCTCCGATGGATATTGAGGTAACGGACGGTGTGGTGACCGCCCGTGGCGCCTCCCTTTTTCCCTCCGGCGGTACGGAGCGGGTGTTTCCTTTGAACGGGCTGTTTGTTTTTCCCGGTTTCGCTGATGTGCATGTGCATCTGCGGGAACCGGGATTTTCTTATAAGGAAACCATCGCGTCCGGTTCCCGCGCCTGTGCCCGGGGCGGCTACACCGCCGTGTGCGCCATGCCCAATCTGAATCCCGCGCCGGATTCTCCAGAGCACCTGGCGGAGGAGGAAAATCTCATCCGCCGGGACGCGGTGATCCGCGTGCTGCCCTATGGCTGCATCACCAGGGGGCAGAAGGGCGAGGGCGAGCTGGTGGACTTTGCTGCTCTGGCAGACCGGGTGGCCGGTTTCTCCGACGACGGCCGGGGTGTGAAGGAGGAAAGCCTCATGCGGGAGGCCATGCTGCGCTGCCGCGAGGCGGGGAGCATCATCGCCGCGCACTGTGAGGACGTGAGCCTGATTCCCAGGGGCGGCGCCATCCACGACGGCGCATATGCCAGAGCCCACGGCATTCCGGGCATTCCCTCGGAGAGCGAGTGGGGGCCCATTGCCCGCGACCTGCGCCTGGCGAAGGAAACCGGGTGCCCCTATCATGTGTGCCATGTGAGCTGCCGGGAATCGGTGGCGCTGATCCGCCAGGCCAAGGCGGAGGGCGTGGACGTAACCTGTGAAACCGGGCCGCATTACCTGCTGATGTGCCAGGATGATCTGCGGGATGAGGGACGCTTCAAGATGAATCCGCCCCTGCGGGACAAGGCGGATCAGGAGGCGCTGCTGGAGGGCCTGCTGGACGGCACCATCGATATGATCGCCACCGACCATGCCCCTCACAGCGCCGAGGAAAAGAACCGTGGTCTGCGGGGGTCGGCCATGGGCGTGGTGGGCATTGAAACGGCCTTCCCCCTGCTGTACACCCATCTGGTGAAGCCGGGACGCCTGCCGCTGGAACGGCTGATCGACGCGCTGACTGCTGCTCCCCGCCGCCGCTTCCACCTGGGCGGAGGGCTGCAGGTAGGCGATCGGGCGGAAGTGTGCGCCTTCGAACTGAACGCCCGGGAAACGGTGGATCCGGCTGCCTTCCTGTCCATGGGACATGCCACGCCCTTTGAGGGCTGGCCGGTGGAGGCCGCCTGCCGGTTCACCCTGTGCGGAGAAACGATTGCCTACAACACCCTGAAAGGAGGATGCTGATGGAATTTCGCCTGTTGGAAAATACGCCCCTGACCAGTGCCGTGTGGCGGATGCGCCTTGGCGGAGACACCGCCGGAATCACCCGGCCGGGGCAGTTCGTCCAGCTGAAGCTGCCGGGATTCTACCTGCGGCGGCCCATTTCCGTATGCGACTGGGACGGGGACAGCCTGACGCTGGTATACAAGGTGGTGGGCCAGGGTACCGAGGCCATGACCGGCCTGCGCCCCGGCGAAACGCTGGATCTGCTCACGGGGCTGGGCAACGGCTTTGACGTGAACGCCTGCGGGCAGCGTCCGCTGCTGGTGGGCGGCGGCGTGGGGCTGCCGCCCATGATCGGCCTGTGCAGGTCGCTTGTGGAAAACGGCAAAAAGCCCACGGTGCTGGCGGGCTTCAACACCGCCGCGGAGGTATTCCTCCGGGATGCGGTGGAGCAGCTCGGCGCGCCCTTTGTGCTGGCCACCATGGACGGCTCTGCAGGAGTGAAGGGGCTGGTCACCGACGCCATGGGAGATCTTGATTTCGACAGCGTGTGCGCCTGCGGCCCGGAGCCTATGCTTCGGGCGGTGTACCATGCCGCCGAGGTGCCCGGACAGTTCTCCTTTGAGGAACGCATGGGCTGCGGCTTCGGCGCGTGCATGGGCTGCAGCTGCAAGACGAAGTATGGCAGCAAGCGCATCTGCAAGGATGGCCCGGTGCTGGCGAGGGAGGAAATCATATGGTGAAGGATCTGTCCGTAAC
The DNA here is from genome assembly GCA_945877525.1 of uncultured Clostridia bacterium. Classification (GTDB taxonomy): domain Bacteria; phylum Bacillota; class Clostridia; order Christensenellales; family Aristaeellaceae; genus UBA11524. The sequence goes on from CAMDVP010000223.1 coordinate 3,808, forward strand.
CCTGTCCGGCGTGCACCTGGACAACCCTGTGATTCCCGCCAGCGGCACCTACGGCTTCGGACAGGAGTTTCTGCCCTACTACGACATCAACATTCTTGGCAGCCTGTCCTTCAAGGGCACCACGGCGGAGGCCCGCTTCGGCAACCCCACCCCCCGCATCGCCGAGTGTCATGACGGCATGCTCAACAGCGTCGGGTTGCAAAATCCCGGCGTGGAGCATGTAATCGCTGAGGAGCTGCCCGCTTTGCGGAAGGTGTTCCACAAGCCCATCATTGCCAACATCAGCGGCTTTTCCGTGGAGGAATATGTCCGCTGTGTGGAGCTGCTGACCCGGGAAGAGCAGGTGGAAATCCTGGAAATCAACATCTCCTGCCCCAATGTGCGCCACGGCGGCATGGCCTTCGGCACCAACCCCGAGGCCGCTGCGGACATCACCCGGGCCGTCAAGCAGGTGGCCACCAAGCCCGTGTACATGAAGCTCTCGCCCAATGTGACGGACATTGTGTCCATCGCCCGGGCCTGTGAGGACGCCGGCGCGGACGGTCTGAGCCTCATCAACACGCTGCTGGGCATGCGCATTGACCTCAGGCGTCGCCGTCCCGTGCTGGCCAATGTGATGGGCGGCTATTCCGGCCCGGGCATCTTCCCGGTGGCGCTGCGGATGGTATATCAGGTTACCGGTGCGGTGAACATCCCGGTGATCGGCATGGGCGGCATCAGCAGTGCCCGCGACGTGATCGAAATGATGATGGCCGGTGCGAAAGCCGTGCAGGTAGGCGCCGCCAACCTGGTTGACCCCTGCGCCTGCAAAAAAATCATCGAAGAGCTCCCACAGGAAATGGAAAACCTTGGAATCGACCGCCTATCCGACATCCAACGGGTTTAACCCACAGGCTCCGCGTCGCGGCGCGCCTGTCGCGCGCCGTGACCCCTGCAAGAGGAAATCCCAAGCTCCAACCCACCCGCACGGGTGTCGAGAGGGCCGAA
>CAMDVP010000224.1 GCA_945877525.1 uncultured Clostridia bacterium
ATTTATCCGATCGTTCACGTGTTTGCGATCAGCATGAGCTCGTATACGGAATCTATCCGTATTGGTTTCCATATTATACCTCATGAGTGGGATTTCTCTGCACTGGAGAAGGTGTTTAAGTCTGACAATATTTGGACGGCATATGGGAACACAATTTGGCGAACGGTTGTGGGTACGGCGCTTTCTACATTGGTAACGGCACTCGGAGGATACGCGATTTCCAAGTCATATCTGCCGATGCGGCGAACCATGATGGCAGTTTTCCTTTTTGCAATGTACTTTTCAGGCGGAACGATTCCTACGTTCATGCTGATTCGAACGTTGGGACTAATGAACAACCGATGGTCTATGGTATTGCCTTCTCTGGTATGGGGATCAAACATGATTGTAATGCGGAACTTCTTTCAGGGTTTACCCTCGGATATGGAGGAAAGTGCTCAGATTGATGGCGCCAATGAATGGGTGATTCTGTTTCGGATCGTGCTTCCGTGTTCCAAAGCAGTGCTGGCAACCATTGCAATGTGGATGTGCGTCTATCATTGGAACGCGTATATGGATAACCTGATGTATTTCACGGATTCAAAGGGATTCGTTCTTCAGAGAATGATCCGCATGCTGGTTGTGGAAAACAGTATGAGCGGTATGGAATCTCTCAGCGACTCGGCGATCACGAACCCTGAATCGCTGAAAGCAGCTACGATCGTTGTAGCTACGGTGCCGATCTTGTTGGTGTATCCGTTTGCGCAGAAGTACTTTATCCAGGGCGTGACGTTGGGAGCCGTCAAGGGCTAAGGAGAGAGTATTTTGGCAAGCGGAACCATATAGACCCCTGACATCATCCAAAGAAGAAGGAGGAATCTACCATGAAGAAATGCTTTACACTGTTTCTGTCCCTGCTGTTTCTGGTAACCATGCTTCCGATATCTTTTGCAGAGGAAGAACCGACGGTCATTACTTGGATTGTACCGCATGATCAGGCGAACAACGACTCCTACTCGACTCAAAAGCTCCCTGAACTACTCAAACAATATGGTTTTAACGTCAAGTTTGAAGTCATTACAATGGGAAGTCATGATGCCAACGACTGGGACAACCTGCTGAATACATATATCGCCTCTGGTGGCGCTCCCGCAGACATTGTCCACATGGGATCTCTGAAAACCAATGCTGTGGATGCAGGTTGGTTTGTGGAAATCACAGAAGAAATGATTAAGGAGAATATGCCCAAGTATTACCAGGCCGCGCTGGAAATTTATGAATACATGCCGGCGTACTTCCGCGATCTGCGGGATGGCAAGGTGTACTGCCTGGTATCGTGGAATATGTTTGGTCCATGCCGCCATACCATGGTATATCGTAAGGACTGGCTCGATCGGATGGAGCTGGAGGTTCCGCAGACGATCGAGGAATTCGAAAACTATCTGCGTCTGTGCAGAACAATCGACTTCAATGGCGATGGCGAACTAAATGAATACGGATATACCTCCGGTACAAATTCCCCCTTCTGCGGCTTCAATGAAGTGTTCGCGGCCTATGGTGCACAGCCGGAAATTTGGATGAACAAGGATGGAAAGATTGTTCGTGGCGAAGTGACGGAAGGAAGCCGAATGGCATTGGAAACTTTGGCGCGCTGGTACGCTGAAGATCTGATTCCCAAGGGCGTCAATACCACGGAAAAGCGTCGTGATGGCTTTAACCAGGGAATCCGCGGCTGCTATGGCCAGGGCGATGGGTATGCGCCTGCCCTGGTGCAGGGAGGCCAGAACTATGAGGAGTTCTATGCCGCCCAGCCTGATGGCGAAATGATTGTTGCTCCGGCTTTCAAGGGACCCAATGGTGAGAGCGGCACCATTGAATGGGGTCCCAAGAAGTACCAGATTGCCTTTGGCTCCCATCTGGCCAATGATCCTGAAAAACTCAAGCTGTGCATGCAGGTACTGGAATGCATTGCAACACACAATGATACCTTTGAAGCAGCCATGCTTGGCGAAAAGGGAGTGCATTGGGACTTTGTTGAGGAAGGCGCTTCTTCTGGTGCAACAACCTTCCTCGGTGAATATACGGACTACAATCATCGTCTTGACGTGGTGGGTGTGCGTGAAATGTCCGAAAGCCCCTTCTGTGCCGTGTGGGTGCCTGAAATCTATGAACAGTACCTGGATCCGAAGGCTGTAGAGTATGCCTCGTATGAAACAGGCTACTTCGATGTCATTGGCAACGGCGTTACCTTTGAAGAACAGATTGAGTATTCTACGGACTTGAGCAATCTGACTCGCGAGGTGTTCATGGATATCATCACTGGTGCAAAGCCAATTGAGGCGTTTGACGAGTATGTGACCACCTGGTATGAAAACGGTGGTCAGATCATGACCGATGCGGCTCAGCAGCTTTTTGAACTGAATTTCTCCAAGTGAGGCAAAAATAAGTCCAAGGTGGAGAGGAGGAGCACGCCTCCTCTCCACCTGCGAAATAGGATGTGACGTATGTTCATTTTTGACGCGGACGCGCACCTGTCCCTGACAGAGGAACCTGCACAGACTGCAGAGGAACTTTTGCAGAACATGGAGCGTGCAAAGATAGACAAATCAATTGTCTGGCTACAACCGCCGTATATGCGTGAAATAGACGAGGCAAACCGATATGTCTATGATTCAGCAAAACGGTATGCTGATCGCCTTGTGCCGTTTGGATGGGCTGATCCGCACTTTGGGGTGGATAAAGCGCTCGATATGGTGAAACGCTGCGACGAAGAGTATGGCATGAAGGGTATCAAGCTTAACGGTGCCCAGAATACCTTCTACATTGACGATATAGAGCATGTGGAACCCATCATTGCAGAGATAGAGAAGCGTGGCCTTGTATTGGCACTTCACATTGGCGCTGACTATTATGATTACACTCATCCATACCGTGCAGCGAAAATTGCCAGAAGACATCCCAAACTGCGTATGTTGATGGCGCATATGGGCGGCGCAGGACTGCCGAATTTGGGAAATGCATGCATTGAGGTTGCACAGGAGTACCATAACATGATGCTGATTGGCAGTGCGATTTCCTATCAGATGGTACGTAAAGCGATTCGCATCCTGGGAGCAGAACGAGTTTGCTTTGGATCAGACACTCCGTTTGCCTATCCTGATGTGGAGGTTGCGGCCTACCTCCAGCTTTTGCGGGATGAGCCGGAGAAAAGCCGTAGCCAGATTATGGGAGAAAACATTCAACGCTTTTTGCATGGATAAGGAGGGACACGCAGGTGCATATACCGGCTAAGGTGAATTTTGAGCATTGCTTGCAGGAATGGGATGGATTTGGCATCAATTATGTGGAAACGGCCCAGACGCCGGACTATCGTCAGTGGCCGCAGGAATATGGTGGTTTCAGCACGTTGTCCGAAGAACAGCGGCAGCAAATTCTGCAGATGATCTTTGGTGAAGATGGCTTAAAACCAGGTGTATTCAAGATGTTCATTGACAGCCTGCAGCAGGATGTAGCGCATGTGAATCATGCTGGCATTGATCAGATAGATCAGAATAACTACGATCATCAAACGACAACGGCATGGATGCGGTATTTTATTCGGGAGGGTATGCGGATTACGCGCGAGCGTGGCGGTGATATGCAGGGTATCTGCACATTGTATGGGCCTCCTGCATTCATGACCAAGACGAAGCAGATTCGCGGGCGGGACATGGATCCCCAATATGAAACGGAATGTGCCAAATACATCGTGTCTTTTGCAAAATATATGCGTGAGGAAGAGCATATTCCAATTAACTGGCTCAGCATCCACAACGAGGGAGAGGACTTTTATCGCTGGCCTGAAGGGGGGATGGATAATAACTTTACAGGCGGGCATGATTACAACATGTATTGGTCTCCCGAGCATGTGGCTTCGTTCCTGCCGCTGCTAAAAGCGGTTGCGGATGCCAATTGTCCAGGTTTAGGCGTAACGCCTGGGGAATGCACAGGCTGGACACGTTTTGCACATTGGGGATACGCCAATGCGATTGCTGAAGACCCGCAAGCCATGAAAGCGCTGGGCTTGATCACTTCCCACGGTTTCTATGGAGATGGTATTTCCGAAACTTTCAGCAATTCCCACGCTGATACGGGTATTGCAACACTGCGCGGACAGAATCCTTCGTTGCATGCTTGGGTGACATCAACGAGCTGGAAAAAGATGGATGCGCGTTTTGCACAGGAATTGCACAGGAGCGTTTATGATGCGAAGGTAAACGCTGTGATTCCTTGGGCTGCTGTTCAGTTGCAGAATGGATGGCTGGGTGGTGATCCCAATCCGGGCTGCGCTTTCTCTGTCAAGGGGGATGGAACCTACACTGTCGAGAATGGGTATTGGTACTATAAACCGCTGTGCAGGATAGGACAGCCGGGAATGCGGGTGGCTGCTGCCTCTTGCGCCTATACGCCATGTTCCATTATAGCTTTTAGTGGGAAAGGCACATGTCATCCTGATGCTTTTGCTGTTATCAATGCGGATGCAGAAGGCCATGGCTATACAACGCTGGATATTCGTTTGGTTGGGGAGGCCAAAACCTATGCGATGTACAGAACGTCTTCTCGTGAGAAGTATGTGTACATTGGCAAGATTAATGCCACAGATAACATTCTGACGATGGACTTCCCTGCAAATTCTGTGACAGCCCTCATCGCGACAGAGTAACGTAACCGCTCAGTAATCCCATGATACAGAAAAGTCGTGGGGGGGGGGGGGGAGAACCCCCCGCACCCCCCCCAACATAAAGTGGATAAATTAAAACCAA
>CAMDVP010000225.1 GCA_945877525.1 uncultured Clostridia bacterium
CCCCCGCGTGCGCGCGGCGGGGCGGGCTCACTGCGGGGGGTGCTGGGGGGGCGCGCCGCCGCGCGGGGGCCGCCCGGTGACCCCTGCAAAGGAACCGCCCTGTGTCGGGACACCCGCCCGGGTGTCGAGAGGGCCGAAGGCCCTTCGCGGGGTCCAGGGGCAGCGCCCCCTGGCCGCACCTCCGGGCTGCTTTGGCATAGTCTGAAGCAGTTCGATGGAGGTGGATGCGATGGAAGCGTTCGTCATCAGGGGTGGGAAGCGACTGGAGGGCACGCTGCGCGTGGACGGGGCGAAGAATGCGGTGCTGCCGATTCTGGCGGCGTCGATCCTCACGGAGGACAAGGTGACCCTGGAGGATGTGCCGCAGATCACGGACGCGGCCCACATGGCGGAAATCCTCGAAATCCTTGGCTGCCGGGTGACGCGCAGCGGACGGGTACTGACGGTGGACAGCGGCAATCTCAGCCAATGGGAGATGCCCGATCGTCTTTCCAAGCAGATTCGCTCGTCCATCTTTCTCCTGGGCCCCATTTTGTCCCGCTTCCGCAAGGCCACGGTTACATATCCCGGCGGCTGTGAGATCGGCCTGCGCCCCATTGACCTGCATCTGCGCGGCCTGCGCCGCCTGGGTGTGGTGGTGACGGAGGAGGGCGGGCTGATCCACTGCGACGGCTCCCGCATGCGTCCCGGGGACGTGTATTTCGACTACCCCAGCGTGGGCGCAACGGAAAACGTGATGATGGCCGCTGTGCTTCTGGACGGAGTGACCACCATCCACAACGCAGCACGGGAGCCTGAAATCGTCGATCTGCAGAACTTTATCAACGCCATGGGCGGCCATGTGCGCGGCGCGGGCAGCCACGCCATTGAGATCACCGGCGTGAAGCATCTGCGCGGCGTGATCTGGACGCCTGTGCCCGACCGCATTGTGGCAGGCACCCTGCTGGCGGCTGCGGCCATCACCGGCGGGGAGATTGAGCTGACCCACGCCCCGGGCGGGGACATGGTGGCTGTGTTGAGCAAGCTGCGGGAAATGGGCTGCGACATCCGCGAGGAGGAAGCGCGGTTGTGCCTGCGCGCCCCTGCGCGGCTTACAGCCTTTGCCCAGCTGCAGACCCAGCCGCACCCGGGCTTTCCCACCGACATGCAGGTGCAAATGCTGGCGCTTTTGGCTGTGGCGGAAGGAACCGGCATCATTGTGGAGAATGTATTTGAGAACAGGTTTACCCACGCGGGCGACCTGAACCGCATGGGAGCGAATATCCTGTGCAGCGGACGCACGGCGGTGGTGCGCGGTGTGGAGCAGCTATACGGCGCACGGGTGACGGCCCGCGATCTGCGGGGCGGGGCCGCACTGGTGCTGGCGGGGCTTCGGGCTCAGGGCGAGACCCAGGTGGATCAGGCGTGCCTGATCGACAGGGGATACGATCATCTGGAAGATCAGCTTGGCGCGCTGGGGGCGGATATCCGCCGCACGGCGCTGTGAGGAGGCGGGCGACCATGGAACCCAACAGGCAGCAGCCCTGGCAGGAGCAGGGCCGCCCCAGCGCGTGGCAGGGCGCGAATGACCGGCGGCCCCAGCGCCCCCTTGGCGCAGGGGAGGAAAGCGGCCGCGCGCCGCGCTATACGGGGCGGCAGCCCATGGGGGGATATCCGCTGCGCGGGCAGCGGCCCAGGCAGACCACCGGCCCGCAGGCGCCCCAAGCGGGCAGCCAGCCCCCGTGGACAAGCCCTACCCCGGCTGACCCCTTTGACGAGCCGGGCGAGGCCCCTGAGCTTCGCATGGATCGCTCGGAAAACCTGTACAGCCGGGAGGACCGCTTCTGGGATCATGTGGAGAGCGCGCAGGAGGGCGCCCATACCACCCGTGTAACCTCCAGCCCGAAGGCCGAGGGACACACCCTGCGGTGGCTGGTGCTGATTGTGGCTGTGGCGGCCGCGGTGGGCTTTCTGATCTACGGCGCGGTGTTCAGGGTGAGAAGCGTGACGGTAGAGGGCTGCAGAGCCATCTCCCAGGAGGAGGTCATCCGCCTGTCCGGCATCTCCATGGGCATGAACACCTTCGCCATCAATGACGACCAGGTGGAGGCGGGGATTGAGAGCAACCGCTATCTGTCCTTCGTGTGCGTGGACAAGCAGCTGCCCGACAAGGTGGTCATTCAGGTGCGTGAGCGTACCCCCGCCGCGCAGGTCACATATTGCGGCATTGCCTACACCCTGGACAACCGCGGCATGGTGCTGGAGGAATCCCAGAACACCAGCGTGAAGCCCGACGGTCTGGTGATGGTCGGCGGGCTGAACATCCGCCGGTGCAAGCTGGGGGAAACGGTGCAGCTGCAAAGCGACAGGCAGATGAGCGTGTATACGGAGCTGCTGGTGGAATTGAAGGTCATGTCGGCCCTGAACGATGTGAGCGAATTGGATTTGTCTGATATGGATAACCTATTCCTTGTATCCAGGGACGGATACACTGTGCGGCTGGGTGACTCAAGCGGCCTGCATGCGAAGCTGCGGGCAATGCTGCTGACAAGGGAGCACCTCAACGCGACGGGCCACTCCGGCGGAACCATTGACGTCAGTACCCCCGTCAACCCCACCTATACCCCGGACGACTGATACGCGACGGTATTTTTTTCCGGAAAAACGGCGAAAAATGTGCGATTGTCCTGTATGGGGCATGGAAAACACTTGCATTCACCGGGAAAAAAGGCTATAATAGAAAATGGTATATTGGATAAGTGATGGTGTGCCTGCGGCCACCGGGCGGAACGGGCCGGGCACGCCTCCAGAAAGTTCTTCTCCAAGGGACAGGACGCCGCAGGCGCCCTCCCGCAGGCGGACAGCCCGGAAGGCCCGCCGCGAGAAACAGGGGGTATGAGAGACCTATGAAGACCACGGTAGCGGCCATTGATTTCGGTACGAGCAAAATCGTCACCCTGGTCGCCGAGAACAGCGGAAGTCAACGCTGCGACATCGTGGGCGCGGGCATTGCAGCCTACGACGGTTACCTGGAGGAAGGCTGGAATAACCCCGGCGAACTGGATGAAAAAATCCGCCAGTCCATCGGTGAGGCGGAAAAGCAGAGCCACCGCAGACTGCGTGAGATCAATGTGGGTGTTCCCGGCGCATTTACGAAGGTGTATGCGACGGAGGCGCGGGTGACCCTCAAGGGCCCCGATCCCCGGGTGTCCGCATCCGACGTGAAGGCCATCTTCCGCGCCGCCACCGAGAACCTGGGCAGCCTGCCCGGCATCGTGGTGCATTCCAGCCCCGCGTGGTTCATGGTGGACGACGGCAAGAAAACCCTGGAGCCTGTGGGCATGAAGGGTCGGGAGTTGAGCGCCCTCATTTCCTTTGTGGTGGCCAATCAGTTTTTCGTGGATGAGATCAACAACCGCCTGACCGAGATTGGCGTAACGGCCAGCGGATTTTACTCCACCCCCGCGGGAGAGGCCATGCTCTACCTGCCCGAGGAGGACCGCGACCGCACCGCCGTGCTCATCGACATGGGCTACCTGAACACCGAGGTGATGGCTGTGGAGGGCGACGCGCTCATCTTCCACAAGACCATTGAAATCGGCGGGGGCAACATTGCGGCGGATCTGTCCATGGGCCTGGATATTCCCCTCAAGGATGCGGAGGAGAAGATCAAGCGCCAGTATGTATACGGTATTGCCACGGCAGGGGAAACCTATGATATCCCCGGCGCCGACGGGCAGAAGCCCCGTTCCTTCACCCGTGATCAGGTGACGGAAATCATCACCGCCAGGGTGGATGAAATTGCCGAGGAGATTCAGAAGGCCCTTGACGACAGCGGAATTAAGCTGGGCAACTGGTCGAATATCTACCTCACCGGCGGCGGACTTAGCTTCAACCGCGGCGGCAAGGACTATCTGTCCAACCGCCTGGGCCGCCCCGTGCGGGATGTGCCCAAGCGCACCACCAAGATGAACAGCCACGCCTATTCCAGCACCCTGGGGCTGATGGACCTGATCATCGACACCATTGAGCAGCAGCACCAGCCCTCCGCCGGCTTCGGCGGGGCGGTGAAGGATTTCTTCCGCAGCCTGCTGGGCGGCTGACCCTCGCGAAGGTACTGTACTCTATGCCAAATATGTCAGGAGGATGCAAAGTGATCGAATTCCAGAATGACGTTGAAACCAATAGTTTTGCGTCGATCAAGGTGGTGGGCTGCGGCGGCGGCGGCAACAACGCCGTCAACCGCATGGTCGACGCCGGCCTTCGCGGCGTTGAGTTCATTTCCATCAATACCGACCGTCAGGCCCTGGCCCTCAGCGGCGCGCAGACCAAGATTCAGATCGGCGAGAAGCTGACCAAGGGCCTCGGCGCCGGCGCTGTGCCCGAGGTGGGCCGCCGCGCGGCGGAGGAAAGCCGCGAGGAAATCGCCCAGGCGCTCAAGGGCGCCGACCTGGTGTTTGTCACCGCCGGTATGGGCGGCGGCACCGGCACCGGCGCGGCCCCCATTGTGGCTGAGGTAGCCCGGGACATTGGCGCACTGACCATTTCCGTGTTTACCAAGCCCTTTGCCTTTGAGGGCAAGCAGCGCATGAAGAACGCCGAGATGGGCATTGCCGATTTGAAGCAGCGGGTGGACACCCTGGTGGTGATCCCCAACGACCGGCTGCTGCAGGTGGTCAGCAAGGGTACCACCATGCTGGAAGCCTTCCGCATTGCCGACGATGTGCTGCGCCAGGGCATTCAGGGCATCAGCGATCTGATCGCCGTGCCTGCGCTGATCAACCTGGAC
>CAMDVP010000226.1 GCA_945877525.1 uncultured Clostridia bacterium
TGTGAGCATGGTCAGCCAGGAGGTACGCAGCTACGGCTTCGACGCCTTCATCAATTACCTGGTGGTGATCTCCATCAACCTGGGCATCATGAACCTGCTGCCCATCCCCGGGCTGGACGGCTCCCGCCTCATCTTCATGCTCATCGAGGCCATCCGCCGCAAGCCCGTGCCCCCGCAGAAGGAGGCCATGGTGCATCTGGGCGGCATGGTGTTTCTCTTTGCCCTGATGATTATCTTCACCTTCAAGGACGTTATCAATCTGTTCCATTGATCCCCGCCATACAGAAGGAGGATGATTCCATGTACAACACGCGCCTTGTTTCCGTCGGACGGCTGACCATGGGCGGCCGCAACCCCGTTTGGGTGCAGTCCATGACCAACACCGACACCCGCGATGTGGACGCAACCCTGGAGCAGATCCGCGCCCTGGCCAAGGCGGGGTGCGACCTGGTGCGTGTGAGCGTGTATGACGAGGAATGCGCCCGGGCGGTGCGGCAGCTGGTGGACGGCTCCCCCGTGCCGCTGGTGGCGGACATCCACTTCGACCATCATCTGGCCGTCATGGCCGCGGAAAACGGCATCAGCAAGCTGCGCATCAATCCCGGCAACATCGGCGGCGAGGGCAATGTGAAGGTGCTTGCCGCCTGCGCAAGGATGCACCATATTCCCATCCGCATCGGCGTGAACAGCGGCTCCATTGAAAAGGACATCCTGGCCAAATACGGCGGCCCCACCGCCGAGGGCATGGTGGAAAGCGCCCTGCAGCACGCCCGCATGCTGGAGAAGGCGGGCTTTGAGGACATTGTGCTGTCCATGAAGGCCAGCGACGTGCGCCTGACCGTGGACACCTACCGCCTGGCCGCGCAGAAATGCGACTATCCCCTGCATGTGGGCGTAACGGAAGCGGGCCTGCCGGGGCAGGGCACCATCAAAAGCGCCATCGGCATCGGGAGCCTGCTGCTGGACGGCATCGGCAACACCATCCGTGTGAGCCTCACCGGCGATCCCCTGCCCGAGGCCAAGGCCGCCTGGGACATTCTCCATGCCCTTGGCATGCGCACCCAGGGGGTGCAGCTGGTGTCCTGCCCCACCTGCGGCCGCACCTGCATCGATGTGGCGGGCATTGCCGCCCGGGTGGAAAAGGAACTGAGCGACATCAAGGTGCCGCTGAAGGTAGCCGTGATGGGCTGCGTGGTCAACGGCCCCGGCGAGGCCCGGGAGGCCGATGTGGGCATTGCCGGAGGGCGCACCGGCGGCGCGCTGTTTGTAAAAGGGCAAACCGCCATGCGCGTGGACGGCGACCTGGCCGAGGCATTGATTCAGGCTGCCCGGCGTATCGCGGAAGCCAAGGCCCGGGAGTAAGGGATACACAGGAGGTTCATCCATGAGCTACGAGGATCTGCTCAGCCAGATCTATCAGGAGCTGCCCCAGCTGCGGGGGCAGCTCGCTTCGCCCCGGGTGGTTTATGTGAAGGCCCAGGGCAAGGTATACATCACCTTCGACAGCAATGTACTGGTGGAGGAAGCCACCTTTCTGAAAATGGAAAGCATTCTGCGGCGGATTTTCCCCCAGAAGCCCCTGGCCCTGCGGGTGGTCAGCCCGGGGCTGAAGGACGACTTTCTCCGGAACATCGGCGCCTACAAGCAGGTGCTGACGGACTTTCTCAAGCGGAACTACCCCGCCTCTGTCAGCTGGATGAGCCAGATCGACTGGCGCTGCGAGGGCGACCGCATCACCCTGACCTTCCCAGACAGCTTTTCCCTTGAATACATGGGCCGGCAGAATGTAGCGGCCCGCCTGGCCCAGGCGGTGAAGGATATCTTTTCCGCCGAGGTAAAGGTTGAACTGACCGTGGCCGGGGATCAGGAGGCCCGCCTGGCCGCCCTGCGCGCCGAGCGGGAGAAGGAGCAGGCCATTTCCGCCAAGGAGCTGGCGGAGCGCTATGGTCAGGAGACCCCCGCGAAGAGGGAGCGCCGCCCCGCCGAACCACGCGCGCCCCGGGAACCAAAGGAGCCTCGCCCGGAATCCGCCCCCGCCCCCAAGCGGGACGAATCCCTTCCCCGGATGACCGACCATGCCCTGGGCAAGCCCATTATGGGCCGGGGTATTGCCGACCGCCCCGTGGAAATGAAGGAGCTGGCCAGCGACAGCGGCCTGGTGGTGGTGCAGGGCGACATCTTCAAGCTGGAAACCAAGGAGCTCAAGGGCGGCGAGCTGCTCCTGCTCACCTTTGCCATCACCGACTACACCTCCTCCATCCTGTGCAAGGTGTTCATGCGCTTCCGCAACACCCGCTTCGGCAAGAAGCCCGATGACGCCGCGCCCCCCGCTCCCATCACCGAGGAGGAGCGCCGCGCCGTGATGGACAAGGTGGAGCAGCTGAAGGTGGGCATGAACGTGAAGGTTCGTGGCGAATGCCTGTATGACAATTTCGCCCATGAGCTGTCCCTCTCCGTTCGGGATGTGGTACCCATGGAGAAGATCGAGCGGGAGGACACCGCCGAGGAAAAGCGCATTGAGCTGCACATGCACACCAACATGTCCACCATGGACGCCATGACTCCCGCGGGCGACCTGATCAAGCGCGCCATCAAGTGGGGACACCCGGCGGTGGCCATCACCGACCACGGCGTGGTGCAGGCCTTCCCTGCGGCCTTTAACGCCGTGAAGAAGCAGCCCATCAAGCTGATTCCCGGCTGTGAAGGATACCTTATCGACGAAAACCTGGTAGTGCAAAGCGCCGTTCCCCGGGATGTGAACGAGCCCATCGTGGTGTTGGACTTTGAATCCACGGGCCTCAACACGCAGACTGACCGCGTAATCGAAATCGGCGCGGTGCGTCTGGTAAACGGCACCGTAGCTGATTCCATGAGCGTGCTGGTCAACCCCAAGCAGCCGCTGAAGGCCAAAATTACCGAGATTACCGGCATCAACGACCGCATGCTGGCCGACAAGGAAACCGCCGAAACCGCCATTCCCGCGCTGATTGACTTCATCGGCGACAGTCCCATTGCCGCCCACAACGCCAATTTCGACGCATCTCTGCTCAGGGCGGAATTGCGCCGCCTGGGCCGCAGCTTTGACGGTCCGGTATTGGACACCCTCACCCTCTCCCGCAAGCTGTACCCCGAAATGAAAAGCCACAAGCTGGGCAGCGTTTGCAAGCAGCTGGGCATAAGCCTGAAAAACGCCCACCGCGCCGTCCACGACGCCACCGCCACCGCCCAATGCCTGGCCCGCATGTTCCGCGACGCGAAGGAGCGCTTCGGCTGCCAGACCCTCTCCGACCTCAACACCCTCAAGGGCGGCGCCATCGGAGAGAGCTACCACATTATTCTTCTGGTGAAAACCCAGGAGGGCCTGGTCAACCTGAACCGTCTGGTGTCCATTGGGCACCTCGAATATTTCCGCCGCCGTCCCCACATGCCCCGCTCCGTAATTCAGCAGTACCGGGAGGGGCTGATCGTGGGCTCGGCCTGCGAGGCGGGCGAATTGTTCCGCGCGGTGCTGGAGGGCGAAAGCTGGGAGCGGCTGAAGGAAATCGCCAGCTTCTACGATTATCTGGAAATCCAGCCCATCGGCAACAACGCCTTCCTGGTTCGGGAGGGCCGGGTAAAGGACGACGAGGGACTGCGGGACCTGAACCGCACCATCGTCCGCCTGGGCGAGGAGCTGGGCAAGCCCGTGGTGGCCACGGGGGACGTGCACTTTCTTGACCCCCACAACGCCATCAACCGCGCCATCATCCAGGCCGGTATGGGCTATGACGACTGCGACCAGCAGCCGCCCCTTTACTTCAAGACCACCAATGAAATGCTGGAGGAATTCGCTTATCTGGGCAAGGAAAAAGCCTATGAGGTGGTCATTGCCAACCCGCGAAAGATTGCCGATCAGGTGGAGCCCCTGCAGCTGTTCCCCAAGCACCCCAAGGGCGAGGATACCTTCCAGCCCCTGTGGGAGGACGCGGCGGACAACATCCAGAGCATGACCTGGGGCACCGCGAAGGAACTGTATGGCGACCCGCTGCCCGACATTGTGGTCAAGCGCCTGGAAAAAGAACTGAAGTCCATCATCGGCTACGGTTTCGCCACGCTGTACAACATCGCCCAGAAGCTGGTGAAAAAGTCCAACGACGACGGATACCTGGTGGGCAGCCGCGGCAGCGTGGGCTCCAGCCTGGTGGCCCGCATGTGCGGCATCACCGAGGTGAACGCCCTCCCGCCCCACTACCGCTGCACCCACTGCCGCAAGGGCTTTTTCGATGTGGACAAATCCAAGTATCAGGTGGGCGTCGACCTGCCGGACATGAACTGCCCCATTTGCGGCCAGCCCCTGACCAAGGACGGCTTCGACATTCCCTTTGAGGTATTCCTGGGCTTCGAGGGCGACAAGGTGCCCGACATCGACCTGAACTTCTCCGGCGAATACCAGAACCGCGCCCACCACTATGTGGAGGAGCTGTTCGGCCACGACCATGTGTTCCGTGCGGGCACCATCAGCGGCCTGGCGGACAAGACGGCCTACGGCTATGTGGCCAAGTATCTGGAGGAGCGTGGCATCCAGGCCGGCAACACGGAAAAGGAGCGCCTCATGGCCGGATGCGTGGGCGTGAAGCGCACCACCGGCCAGCACCCCGGCGGTATGGTGGTTGTGCCCAAGGAATACGAAATCTACCAGTTCACCGCCGTGCAGCACCCCGCCGACGACCTGGAGAGCGACTTCACCACCACCCACTTCGACTTCAACTCCATGCA
>CAMDVP010000227.1 GCA_945877525.1 uncultured Clostridia bacterium
TTCACGGCTGAGCCTCCTCCTTTTTATCCGCGGTGGCGGACGCAGCCTGTTCCTGCTCTGCGTCTTTCCCGACAGGCGCCTCTTCCGCATCGCTCTTTGCAGGCGACACATCTTCCTTCATCGTATCTGTCATGGGCGCAGCTTCGGCTGCATTCTCCTCGGACTGCACCGGAAGTTCTGCCTTTTCCACCGGCGGTTCCGGCTTTTCCAAGGGAGACGAAGCAGGCGCATCCACCTTTTTCTCGTCCTCCTGCGCCGTTCCATCCGGGAACCGTGAAGGTACGGTTACATTGGGATATTCAATGCGCTCATGGAACACGCCGTTGAGCACCGTGCAGAACGCCTCGCAAATCTTGTCAATGTCACGAAGCGTCAGCGGCGAGTTGCTCAGCTGGCCGTCCTCCAGCTTTCCGCGCACCAGCCGCTCAATAAACCGCTCAATGGACTGAGGCGTGGGGTCCGGCATGGAGCGCACCGCCGCCTCAATGGTGTCCGCCAGCATGACGATGGCGCTTTCCTTGGTGGTGGGGCGGGTGCCGTCGTAGCGGAAATCGGCAATATCCACCGGCCTGCCGTCCGCCTGCTGCAGGGCCTTGTGATAGAAGAACATCACCGGGGTATCACCATGATGCTCTACGATAATCCGCTGGATCTCCGGGGGAAGGCGGTATTTCTGCGCCAGCTGCAGCCCGTCGCGGGTATGGGTAGTCACGATCGCTGCGGATACATAAGGATCAGTACGGTCATGAGGATTCTCCCCCATCTGGTTTTCCTTGAAATACAACGGACGCTTCAGCTTGCCGACATCATGGAAATACGCGCCTGTGCGGGCCAGCAGCGGGTTGGCACCTATCTTCTCGGCGGCGGCTTCCGACAGATTGGCCACAACAATGGAATGGTGATAGGTTCCGGGCGCTTCGATCAGCAGGCGGCGCAAAAGGGGCTGATTGGGGTTGGCCAGCTCCAGGAGTTTGCTGGGCGTGGCCAGGTTGAACGCGGTTTCAAAGATGGGCTGCAGACCGATGGCCAGCACACCGCTGAGCACACCGCCGCCCATGGACCACACCACGTTGGACATCATGCCGCCGGTATTGCTGGAGGTCATCAGGTTCACCGCAAGGAGCATAATCAGGTTGGTGCAGGCCACAAGCAGGCCGCACAGCACCACCCGGATGCGCTGGGGCTTTCCCTTGAGGAAGCGGGTGGATGCAACACCGCCCACAATGCCCGTCAGCAGCAGGTGAATCATCTCGGTGGTGAAGGAGGTGTTGCTTCCGGCTACCAGGCCGCTGATGAGCAGTGCCATGGGAAAGGTGACCGCCACGCCCACCGGCGCGCCAACCAGCCCCGTCAGCAGCATAGCTGCAAGGGCCGTGGGCGCCATATACACATGGAACAGCTTCACGGTGGTAATGGAAATACCCTCGCACAGCACCATCACCAGCATGATCACAGCAATACGCCGCAGATCATGAAGGGTTTCTGGCGCAAGGAGCAGCAGGAGCAGCAAAAGCACCGTCATGGCGATAGCCACCAGCAGCGCCGCGCCACCATAGATGGACAGGTCGTAGTGGTTGTCCTCCAGCAGGCCCAGCTCACGGAGCATTTCCAGCTGATTCTGGGTTACGCGCTCGCCCTCGCGAATGATGTTCTGTCCCTGCAGGTACACCACGGGCTCAACATCGTCCATGGCCTTCTGCCGGGCCTGGTCGGTGCTTTCCTGCTCAATGACCATGTTGGCCTGCACACAGGTGCGCAGTACCGTGGGAACAATGTTCTGGTAAAGAGAAATCTCCACCTTATAGCCGACAATCTGCAGGATTGTCTGGATGGACTGGTTGACCTGCCCCTCGCGGATGGTGGTATTCAGAGCATTGCGCACGGCAGTGGTTACATAGGAGACCATGTCGTCATAGTCCTGCGTGCTGGTGCGGAGCAGCGTGGTGGCCTGGTACCGGCTGAGAGAAATGGTGGACACAAGGCTTTGGGCATATTCCAGCTCGGTGTCCTCAAAAGTGTGATTGTGCAGTTCTTCATCGGACATGCCTTCCAGACGCAGGGTCAGACCGTATTGCTGCACGGTACGCAATTCATCCAGCAGAGCCGTCAGGCTGTTCATCACCTGCTCCGTCGCGCCCTCCTTCAGGTGATAGGTGGGCTCCACCGCGTTGGCGGCGGTACGGCGGCGTTCCTCGGTGGTAATCTGATCCACCACATCCTTGGTAGCGGTGATGGTCTGATGGGAAATTGCGCCCACCGTCAGGCTGTATCGCTGCGGCGCGCTGGATGCGCTGAACATCAGAAACAGCACCAGACACCCCAGGAAAAAAGCCAGCGTGCATTTGGCCTCCACGCTGTGCAGCCACGGGCCGAGCCGCCGCTTGCCGCTTCGGCCCCTTCCCCTTTCGCTCCACTTCGGACGCATCATTGGTCCTTCTCCTTTTCTTTGCCATAATAGGCGTCGTAGGCCTGCACAATCTGCTGCACCAGCTCATGGCGCACCACATCCTTGTGGGTTAGGCGTACAATGCCGATGGCGGGGATGTCCTTGAGAATCTCCACCGCCTCGGCCAGGCCGGACTTCTTGCCATAGGGCAAATCCGTTTGGGTGATATCTCCGGTGACCACCACCTTGGAATTGAAGCCCAGGCGGGTGAGGAACATTTTCATCTGCTCGGAGGTGGTGTTCTGGGCCTCGTCCAGGATGATAAAGGAGTCTGAAAGCGTGCGGCCCCGCATATAGGCCAGGGGCGCCACCTCCACCACGCCTCGCTCCACCAGCTTCTGGTAGGAATCCACCCCCATGAAATCATAGAGCGCATCATAGAGTGGGCGCAGATAGGGATCCACCTTCTGTGTCAGGTCGCCAGGCAAAAAGCCCAGCTTCTCTCCCGCTTCAACCGCGGGACGGGTCAGCACGATTCGTTCGATTTCCTTGTTTTTCAGCGCCACGACCGCCAGGGCCATGGCCAGGTAGGTTTTGCCAGTGCCGGCAGGGCCGATGGCAAAGGTCAAGTCATGGTCGCGGATGGCCTGCACATATTCCTGCTGCCCCAGGGTCTTGCAGCGAATCTGCTTGCCACGGTGGGTGATAGCCACCACACTGCGCAGAATTTCGTCGATCATATCCACCTTGCCCTCCCTGGCAAGGGCAATGGCATAGCGGATGCGGGTGCGATCAACCAGTTCATGGCGGTGGATCATATCGACCAGCTTTTCGATGACGGAGGCAGCCAGCTGTGTGTCCTGCTCTTCGCCGGTAATGGTCAGTTCTGCGCCCCGCAGGGCGATGCTTACGCCGCACTCCTGTTCAATAAGCGCCACGTTCTGGTCGTTCAGGCCGAACAGAGACATGTAGGCGTCCATGGAATCCACCGAAAGCACCAGTTTTTGCGTTTGAATCAAAAGGAGGTTCCTTCCTTTCTCGCTGCTTTTTCCGGAGCAGCCATGCCGGAGAAGCGTATCAGCGGCCGATGCGCCGGGGCGTGCCGATATCTATCAGCCGCTCCCCTGTGGCGACAGCCTCCAATATCTCATCTTCTATCATACAATAATCTACCCATTTGTCAACTAAATCATCGTGAATTCCGATTTTCTCCCGCAGCTTTCGCATCGCAGCCACCGCAGCCTCTGCACGAAGCTGCCCTTCCGCCCGAGGCTGCATGGCTGTCTCCGTCTCCATCCGCGTCTCCCAGTGCGCCGTCAGTGGAAAGAACACGCCGCCCAGGGGAATCTCCTCTACCCTCACATCCTGCTTTTCAAAGCCGGAGGGTGCCAGTGCCCACAAGTCAAACCATGGACAGCGAACTGTCAGCACTTCCTGCACCCGTCCTGTGTAGGTAGTCTGCGTTTCCACAGCGCTCAAGCGTATGACAGCACTGTCCCATACCCGAGCCATGACCGTGCCCCGGGCCATGACCGGGCGGGTTTCCTCCTGGGCAATGCGCTCCTGCCCCAGAATCAGCACCTGTCCCTCCCGAACAATATCGCCGGCCTTCACCTGCGGCGTACCCGCCATTGTCACCACGCTGGTCACAATGCCGTCCCGCGCCGCCACCACGTCTCCGCTGCCTAAATGGGTCACGGTTTCTCCCTGCGCCGTACCCTGGACGGCGGTAATGGCCAGCGTCATGCCACGCCAGCCGCATTCAAACCACGCCACCCGCGGATAGCGCCACTCCAGCGCATCCCGCAGTGCCGCCGTATCCACCCTGCTGCGCAGCATAACCGGCCGGACACCCAGCTCGTCCAGATACAGCCGGATATCCGCTTCATACACGCCAGCGTCCCGTATCTCCACCTGCCACATCAGCTGCGTGGCCAGGGCCAGCGCAAGAAGGGCAATCATCGCACACACGGCCAGCACCCGCCGCCCATGCAACATATCCAACAGTCGCCCAAGTCCATGCCTTCTTCCGCAGATGAGGCTCCAGCCGCCCTTCTGCGCCATTTCCTGAAGAGCAGGCAGCTGATCCTCCGCTACCAAGGCTGTCATCCGCCTGCCTCCGCGCCTCAGCTGCGTAAGCAAGATTCCGTTGTCCCCTGCCTGACGGATCAGGCGCTCCAGATTCAGCCCTTCCATGGTCAACGATCGACGGATGCCCTTCATGCGCCCTCACCTCCCCGACCGGTCAGGGATATGCTTTCAATACAGCCCATGAGGAGCGCCTCGCCGGCAGCGTAACGTTTGAAGCGCAGCCCGCTCCCGCGGACAGTCAGCAGCCCCAG
>CAMDVP010000228.1 GCA_945877525.1 uncultured Clostridia bacterium
GAGGCGTAGCAGCGCTACGTCGAGTGGAATGAGCGAACGCCTGAATGGAAAAGGCACGAGTAGATGTGCCTGTTGAATTTGAGAATAGTATTACACCCCGTTTCAACCAACGAAGGAACAAAGGAAGCACAGCCCGCAAACGCATTTTTCTGTTGCGTTTGCAAGGGATTTGTGGCAAAATAAGAAAATCGGCTGGTTCATCTACCGGCCGGTGCTGCGAACGCTTTATCCTATGCTGTAAGGGAGGCCCTTTGAGCGTATGACCGAAACGCAGAAGATTGTCATTCTGGACTTTGGCGGACAGTATACGCAGCTCATCGCGCGGCGGGTGCGTGAAAACAAGGTGTATTCGGTGGTGCTGCCCTACCACGCCAGCCTGGAGAGTATCCGTGAGCAGTGCCCCTCAGGTGTGATCCTCTCCGGCGGCCCGGCCAGCGTCCTGGCGGAGGACGCGCCCCGCTGCGACCCCGGCGTGTACACCCTGGGCGTGCCGGTGCTGGGCATCTGCTACGGCATGCAGCTGACAGCCCATCTGCTGGGCGGTCAGGTGGAGCAGGCCTCGTCGCGGGAATACGGCCGCATCGCCGTGACCATGGACGACAAAACCAGCCTGCTGCAGGGCATGTCCGACAGCTCCTCCTGCTGGATGAGCCATACCTACCAGGTGCGGAAATGCCCCGAGGGCTTCCATCCCATTGCGCATTCGGAAAACTGCCCCGTAGCCGCCATGGCGGATGACATGCGGCGCATCTACGGCGTACAATTTCACCCGGAGGTCACTCATTCCGACGAGGGGCGCACCGTGCTGCATAACTTCCTGATGAATATCTGCCATTGCCGTGGCGACTGGACCATGGAAGCCTACGCGCAGACAGCTATCGCCGCCATCCGTGAAACGGTGGGCGACAAGGGCACGGTGCTGCTGGCCCTGTCCGGGGGCGTGGATTCCTCGGTGGCCGCGGCGCTGATCTACAAGGCCATCGGCAGCCGTTTGACCTGCGTGTATGTGGATCACGGCTTCATGCGCAAGGGTGAAAGCGAGCAGGTGGTGGAGGTATTCAGCCGCCTGTTCCCGGTCACCTTCGTCCGGGCCGATGCAGCGGAGGAGTTTTTCCATGACCTGGCAGGCGTGGACGAGCCCGAGCGCAAGCGAAAGATTATCGGCGCGGACTTTATCAAGGTATTCAAGCGCGAGGCGGAAAAGCTGGGCAAGCTGGACTATTTCGCGCAGGGTACCATCTATCCCGACGTCATCGAAAGCGGTCAGGCTACGGGCGCAGCGGTGATCAAGAGCCACCACAACGTAGGCGGCCTGCCCAAGGAGCTGGGCTTTACCGAGCTCATCGAGCCTTTGCGAATGCTCTTCAAGGATGAGGTGCGCGCCCTGGGCGAAACCCTGGGCCTGCCCCACGACCTGGTATGGCGTCAGCCCTTTCCCGGGCCGGGGCTGGCCATTCGCGTGATTGGCGCGGTGGATCCCGAAAAGGTAGCCATCGTTCGGGAAAGCGACGCGATCCTTCGGGAGGAAATCAAAGCCGCCGGTCTTACGGAGGACATACACCAGTACTTCACCGTGCTGACTGGGGTACGCTCGGTAGGCGTCATGGGTGATGAGCGCACCTACGACTACACTGTCGCCCTGCGGGCCGTAACCACCGATGACTTCATGACCGCCGACTGGGCGCGCATTCCCTACGACGTGGTGCGCACCATTTCCGCCCGCATCGTCAATGAGGTGCCCCATGTGAACCGCGTCGTGCTGGACGTAACCACCAAGCCTCCGGCCAGCATTGAGTGGGAATGACGAACAAAACTCTGAAACCCGCATGAAATAAGGGTTTTCAGGCGGTTAAAGTCCCGAGTGGCAACAATTTGGCAACAAAAATCCACATTTACGAAAATAAGGGCTAACTGATTTTGTGTAGATCAGTTAGCCCTATTTCTATGAGATTTTCGGAAGGATGGAGGTGTCATTTATGATCGCTGTCTGGATTTTCCTGAAGCCCGGCAATCAGATCATCCATCAGCCCCTGGGACGGAACTTTCACCCACCGCCGGGTGGTATCCCCATCCGGGAAATTGTACCGCCACTGGTCGTAGGCTTCCTGGGTGATCTCGCCCTTCTTTAGAGCGTTGGCTGCTGCCTGCCATTCGTACAGCATCCGGTGCAGCTCAGCTGCCTGCTGACTGTCACGCAAATTCACCCGCAGGCAGACGTCACCTTCGGATTCCTCCACATACAGACCGTAACGATCCTCCAGGGTGAAAAGGGTATGCATGAGACCAACGTAGGAATCAATATCCGGCACAGAAATAGCATGGGGAGAAACACCGAATATGGACGCCATCTGCGCAGTCAGGTCGGCCTTCGGATTCCGATCCTCGGATTCATACTGCGCCATGCGCACATCGGCGGAATTGGTCGGGAAGCCCAGAAGCTGCCCCAAATAACGCTGCGTCATCTTCATGCGCTTGCGGAAATGATGAATGCGCTCGCCAGTGGCCATAAGGAAGTCCCCTTTCAATGAGCTATTCTCAGTATAGCAGATTTGTTTAGGAGAATCAATATGAAATTGGAAAATTACGAAATAAAGCGGTATGGGAGCGCTTTTCTGACTGCACCGGAGGCAGCCCGGCTCCTGCACATCTCAACTTCCCACGCTTATAAGGTCATTCACCGGTTGAATCAGGAGCTGAAATCCCAGGGCTTTCTCACCATCGCCGGGCGTATCAGCCAGCAATATCTTCTTCAGCGCACCATTGGAAAGGCACCAGAAAAGGAGGCGAAGCAAGATGGGTGTTTATAAGGACAGTAAGACCAATACGTGGCGTGTGATCTATCGTTACACCGATTGGACTGGAGAACAAAAGCAGAGCTCTAGGCGGGGTTTTACCAGCAAACATGAAGCACAGGCATGGGAACGGGAGCAATTGAACAAGGTAACGGCGGATCTGGATATGTCCTTTGCCAGCTTCGTGGAGCATTATACCGAGGATTTGAAGACACGGCTGAAAGAAAACACCTGGAATACCAAGGATCATATCATCCGCACCAAACTGATTCCTTATTTCGGAAAGCTGAAGATGTGTGCCATCACGCCGCAGATCGTCATGACCTGGCAAAATGAAATGCTACGGTCCCGGGAAAACAATGGGAAGCCATACTCTCCCGTCTATCTCCGCACCGTGCAGAACCAGCTGACCGCTATCTTCAACCACGCCATGAAGTATTATAACCTTCGGGGAAACCCCTGCCGCAAGGCCGGGCCGCTGGGTAAAAAGAAATCGAGGGAAATGCTGTTCTGGACGAAGGAAGAATACCTGAAATTTGCCGACGCCATGATGGATAAGCCCAAATCGTTCTATGCCTTCGAGCTTCTGTACTGGTGCGGCATGCGGGAAGGAGAGCTGCTGGCTCTGACCCCTGCGGACTTCGATCTGGAGAAAGGCACCGTTACGATCAGCAAATCCTATCAGCGGATACATGGAGAAGATATGATCACGACGCCGAAAACCGAGAAGAGCAACCGTACCATCACCATGCCGGATTTTCTGACGGAAGAAGTTGAGGAATATATTGATTCCCTGGATGTGATCGGCAGGAAGGATCGCATTTTCACCTTCACCAAGGATTATCTTCACCATGAGATGAACCGTGGAGCAAAGCAGGCGGGCGTCAAACGCATCAGGATTCACGACCTGCGCCACAGCGCAATCAGTCTCCTGATCGACATGGGTTTCAGCGCCATCGCCATTGCGGATCGTGTGGGACATGAGAGTATCGACATTACGTATAATTACGCCCATCTCTTTCCCTCCAAACAGACGGAGATGGCAGCAAGACTGAATATGGAAAGGGGCTGAAATAATGTCCGCAAAAGCATTGGATGCGCATGGACGCTGGCGTAATATCACGGTGGCATTCCGTGTCTCACCGGAGGAAGACCGCCAAATCGAAACGCTGGTCAGACTCACGGGAATGACAAAGCAGGATTACATTATGAGCAGGCTGCTGCACCGGGATGTGGTCGTAAAGGGAAACCCAAGGACTTATAAAGCGCTGCGGGATACGATGGGAGAAGTGCTGACAGAATTGCGGCGGATTGAAGGCGGAGAAAAAACTGACCAGGAATTGATTGAGTTGATTAGCACGATTGCTGCCATCATGGGAGGCCTAAAGGAGGAAAGAAAATGAATATCATGTATCATCAGAATGGAGACTGTCTGCTCTCAGACGTGGGTTTGAACGAGACAGACAAAACACCGCTGAACAAATATGGCAGAATGCGACTGCGGTATTTGCAGGAACACCGTCCCGGCCTTTATACAAGACTGCTCTTGTCTGGGAAACTGTATGTGGATCTGAAAGAAACACAGGAGGCCGCACAGGCCAGGATGGAGAAAATCGAATCTGATATGGCAAAAGAGCAAGGCATCAACGAAGCATTGAAAGCCCAGGATCAAATGGCTTGGGTTGGCGCAATGAATATGATCCGGCATCAAGCAGAGGAAATTGTTTTTCAGGAACTGATTTATAACTGATATCCAGCCCTATGGCAAACACAGCCATGGGGCATCTTCTTTGGAAACACAAGGGAAAACAATGATGGGAGAATAGTGGCAAACCTGCAAATATAATTCAAGAGGACACAGCAAGGAAATTTTAGA
>CAMDVP010000229.1 GCA_945877525.1 uncultured Clostridia bacterium
GGTTCTGGTTTCCTCAAGACTGAGCGTCATTTGGCTGCCACACTCCTTCCCTGGTCAATCAGCTTCTTTTCGGCGCGCATCAGGTACATTTTCCACAGGAAGTTGGCCATGAGCGCGAGGCATATCAGCACCACCAGCGCAAACACCGCATAGTGCGCGTCAAACCAGAAGGTGGAGTCAATGTATGCTTTTTTACGGCGGGTGGCGTACTTCAGATACGCCTCAAAATCCATCTGAAGAAATTGCGCCTTGAACATGCTGATTTGCCTATGCGCCCATAGGCTGATGGCGGCGCCTGCCCCCGCAAAGGCAAAGGTGGAAACGGCGTTGCCCACATAGTATCTGCGGCGGCTGTGGGTGCTGGTGATAAACAGCAGGCACGCGAGCAGCAGCAGCATGATGGACGCGTTCAGCAGCTGCCGGTTGAAGGGCTGAATGTTATAGTAAATCTCAGAACCGGGAATCTTGACATCCTCGATTTTGCTCTCCTCGGGCAGGGAATAGAACAGTCCGTCATACAGGTCAGTGGACATGCCCAGGGCGTACAGGAACATCAGTCCGCAAACCGCCAGGGCCGCAAAGCATAGAATTTTCTGCCAGGTCAACTGTGCTTTATACATACAAACCTCCTGTATCGCCGGGCCTGCCCGTGGATACGGCGGGCGCGGAAATGATCAGCGGGCTCCTGTCAGCCTCTCCGGCGGAGGGGCTGACGGGAACCCACGGCGGGGCTGGAACCCCGCCATGGGTGAGAATCTTACTTGTTGTAGTATTCCAGCAGACGGTCGAAGGCTTCCTGCTTCAGGTACAGGTAGTCGGCGCCGCCCAGAGATTCGGACACGGTGTCCACGGCTTCCTCTGCGGAGAACATGCCCTCGGTGGCAAAGCCGGCGACGATGATGTCCACAAAGGCGTTGGCGCCGCCCTTGGCGCTGTTGAATTTCTCAGCAAGCTGAGAATAGCTGCTCAAGGTTTCGTTCTCATTCTTGGTGTTGGGCAGCACGGTGGGCACGGAGGTGTACCAGGGATTCTCGGTTACGGCCAGCTCAGGGTGCTTGATGGTACCCATGGCGATGGCCGTGGAGATCCTGCCCGCGCCTTCCTTGCCGACCTCGTGGGTGCACTGGTACTCGAAGGCCTGGCTCTTGGCGAAGGACAGGGTGGAGCCCAGATACTGGCGAGCGTAGTTGGTGTAGTTGCCGGAGGCCTTCTCCCACAGCTCAGCGTAGGTGGCGTCGGCAATCACGGGCATTTCGGTGCCATTGAAGCTGAAGGTCACATAGGAGCCGTCGTTGTTGGTCTTGATGAAGGCATCGGGGCCATAGCTCATGAGGATCTGGCCCTTGGGGCTGTAAGCGAAGTCAATCAGCTTCAGTGCAGCGTTGAGCTTATCCTGGCTGTCCTTGGTGCCGGCCACGGAGATGCCCCAGCCATCGGTCTTGACAGAGCGCCAGGACTCGGTAAAGCGCATGTACACGCCGTCCTCGGAGGTGCCGTCAAACCAGCGGGCCACGGGCACCATCACGGCCATGTACTTTTCGCCAGCCTGCAGCTTGGTTTCGTTGTAGACGGTCTGGGTCTGGTTGTAGTCGTAGTGCATGAAGCCCAGGTCGTTCTCCAGGTAGGTGGCGGTGGATTCCTCGGCGGTTTCCACGAAGGCCTTGGAAATCAGGCCTTCCTGCACCAGGGTGTTCATGCGCTCCATGGCCTCGTAAGCGTCCAGCTCCTGACGGGCGTCGCGCAGCAGACCTTCTTCATCGATCCACAGATAGTCCTGACGGGACTCAAGGCCGCGCACGCCGAACAGGGTGCCGGCGAAGCGGAACATGTCCACGCGGCGCTGGTTGTTGTTATCCTCGCGGGAGAACAGGCCCTGCACGGTGTCAGTGCCGTTGAGGGTCTGGGGATTGGCCACCACGCAGCGCAGCAGCGCCACCAGCTCGTCCGCATCCCAGGCGGCGTTCTGGCCGATGAACAGGTTGGAGCGTTCGGTGCCGTAGTAGCCGTTGTAGGCCGCGTCGATGTAGTCACGCAGCATGTTCACGGCAGCCACGCCGTCCAGCTCGCCCGCGGCGTTCATCTTCTCGACGATGTTGCCGGCGGCGTCATAGTTCTTGGCGATAGTCTCCACCGCGGGGCCGTCCAGGCTGACCACGTCGATTTCGACCGTGCCGGCGGTGGGCATGTAGGGGGTGTAGACGGGAGCGGCCAGCTTGTTGCAGGCGTCGGCAGCGAAGGCACCCTCGCCGTCCAGCAGCTTCTGCACCCAGTCCACGCGCATGAGGGGCATGCGCTCGATGTCGTTCACGCCGTCAAAGTAGGGGGAGAAGTAGATGGCGCCGGTGTCGGTGTTGCCGGTGATGGACAGGCGCACGATGGGGTTGGCCTCCAGATAGGCCTTGAAGTTGGGCATCTGATCCAGATACTCGGCGATGTTCACGATGGAGCCGGCCTCGCCATACTCGGTCAGCTTGGCGGCAGTGCCGCTGACCATGTCCACCTCGGCCAGGCGGTCCTTCCAGAAGTCAAACTCCTTGGCCGCGCTGTTGCCCTGGTACTGGTTTTCAAACTTCACACCCAGCTGCTTTTCAACCTCCACCCAGGTGGGCTTCAGGTCGCCGGCCAGGTAGGTCACGCCGTCGGCCAGGGTCACGCCCTCGCCGGCCACGCCCGCGTCAAAGAACAGGCCGGTCTTGGTGTTGTTGTAGCCGGTGGCCATGCGCAGCACGGTGCCCTCGGCGTAGGTCAGTTCGGCCGCCTCGGCGGAAGCGGTGCCGACGAGCATGGTCATGACCATGGCCAGCGCCATCAGCAAAGAGAAAGTACGCTTCATTCGAATGAACCTCCTTTTTTATGATCATCGCCGCAAAGCGCGGCGCTGATTACTCCTTCACGCCGCCGGCGTTGACGCCCTTGGCGAAGTACTTCTGGATAAAGGGATAGATAATCAGAATCGGCACGATGGAGCACACGATCAGCGCGTAGATCACCGAGTCGGAGGAGAACACCTCGTTCCAGCCGGCCATCTGCTCGGGGTCGGTGTATTCCTCCAGGCGCAGGCGGATGAACACCTGCAGGGGATGCTCGTTGGAGTTGGAAATCATCTGCCGGGCCCAGAAGTAGCCGTTCCAGCGGGAAATGGCGAAGAACAGCGTAACCGTAGCGATGGTGGACTTGCACATGGGGACGTACACCCGCCGCAGCACCTGGAATTCCGTTGCGCCGTCCACAATGGCGGCCTCCTCAATGTCGCTGGGCACGCCCTCAAAGGCATTGCGCAGCAGGATGATGTTCATGGCCGCCATGCCCATGGCGATAACCACCAGCCACTTGTCATCGGTGATGCCAACGGAGTTGAACACATCCTTGGTGGCCAGATAGTTGAGGTACTGAGGAACAAGGCCCGCGGAGAACAACCTGGTGAACACCAGGAAGAAGTTGAAGAACCGGCGGAACAAAAGCCGTTTCTTGGACAGGGCATACGCGCCCAGAATTGCCACTGCCAGCGACCACACCGTGCCGTAGAAGGTCAGGAACAGTGTGTTGGAATAGGAATTCCAGAACATGTTGTCGTTGAACATGCGGGCGAAGGCGTCGAACTGGGGATCCTTGGGGAACAGCACGATTTCGCAGTAATCTACCGCGTGCGCGCCGCTGACGGAGGCCGACACTGCGTACACAAAGGGATACAGGCAGGCCAGGGAAAACACGCACAGGAGCGTGTAGCTGATGACCTTGAAAATCATTTCGGAGGTTTCGAGCTTGCGTTTCATCGGAATCCCTCCTTAATACAGCGAGGTGTCAGAAGCCTTGCGGGCAATGGTGTTGGCACTGATGACCAGAAGCATGCTGATGACGTTGTTCATCATTTCCGCAGCGGCGGCAAGCCCCTTCTGCCCGCCCTCCAGGCCCTTGCGCTGGGCGAAGGTGGACACCACGTCCGCTGTGACATAGGTGGAAGGATTATACAAAAGCAGCACCTTTTCATAGCCGATGTTCAGCAGTGAGCCGATGCGGGTGATGAGCATGATGACCACCGTGGACAGGATACCAGGCAGCACCACATAGCGCATCTGCGCCATTTTGCCTGCGCCGTCGATCTGCGCGGCCTCATAGCTGGTGGGGGAGATGGCGATGATCGCCGCGAAATACACGATGCTGTCGTAGCCCGCGCCCTCCCAGATGCCGGAAATCTGGTAGATGGCCCGGAAGAAATCCGGGTTGTTGAGTAGTCCCGCGCTGGCGACCTCCTTACTGATGAGGCCCAGGGATTCCAGCGCACGGCTGATGATGCCGTAGCCCGAGGTAATGGCGCCCTGCTTAACCAGCATGGTGACCAGGGAGGTCATCACCACGGTAGACATGAACTTGGGCAGATAGGTCAGCACCTGGCAGGTGCTGCGCACCAGGTTGGAACGGATTTCGTTGAAGAAAAGCGCCAGGATGATGGGCATGGGAAAGCCGAAGCACAGCCCGTAGAAGCTGAGCAGGAAGGTATTGCGCAGCGCCCGCCAGAAGTCCGGCGCATCCGTGCCCACCAGCAGGCTTTTAAAATAGGAAAAGCCTGAGAAATACTGATCGGCCACCGGCAGCACCTCGTCGGACACCTTGAAGCAGCCCAGCAGCTCATACATGGGCAAATACCGCCAG
>CAMDVP010000230.1 GCA_945877525.1 uncultured Clostridia bacterium
TGACCGGGTTGGCGGTGATGCCGCTGAACCCGTCGGAGCCGCCGCACTTCAGGCCTACCACCAGCTTGGAGGCAGGGCAGGGCACGCGCTTTTCACCGCGCATGTTGTCCGCCAGCTCCTTCAGCAGGGTCATGGCGGCCTCGTGCTCGTCCTCCACCTGCTGGCACACCAGGAAGCGCACACGATCCTTGTCATAATCGCCCATGTGCTCCTCGATGATGGCCGCGCTGCTGTTCTCGCAGCCCAGGCCCAGCACCAGCACGCCGCCCACGTTGGGGTGGGTGGCCAGGTTGGCCAGAATCTGCCGGGTATTCTCCTGATCGTCGCCCATCTGGCTGCAGCCGTAGGGGTGGGGGAAGGCGTTGACGCATTCCACCCCGCCGCCCACCAGGCATTGGGCCTGCTTTTCCAAGGCGCGGGCCACGTCGTTTACGCAGCCCACTGTGGGGAGAATCCACAATTCGTTGCGCACGCCCACCCGGCCGTCAAAGCGGGGATAGCCCAGAAAGGTCTCTGCATCGGCGGGCTCCACCCTGGGAAAGGTGGGGTGATATTCGTATTCCAGTTCGCCCGAGAGCAGGGTGTGCAGGTTGTGCACATGCACATGCGCCCCTGCGGGAATGTCCTCCCTGGCATAGCCGATGGGAAATCCGTATTTCACCACCTGGCTGTCCTTGGCAATGTCGGTCAGGGCCACCTTATGGCCCGCGGGTATATCGCCGGTCAGGGTGAGGGCAATGTCCTCCACCTGCACCGTTTCGCCCCGGGAAAGGGCCGTCAGGGCGACGGCCACATTATCCCTTGGCGTGATGCGAAGCAGCTGTGCCATGGCGCAATCCTCCTGCGGGTCACACGGGGAATTTCTCAAGGAACACGGCCTTGGCGCCCCGGGAAAGGATGGCCTCATAGGAGGCGGTCACGCTGTCCACCAGGCCGGGCACGCGGATCAGGTCGGGGCCGAAGAAGCTCTCGTTCCCAAGGAAACGCTCCACCTGCTCGCGGGCAGGCAGATCGGCTGTGGTGGCGAAGAACTCCAGCACCGCCGCGTCATCCTGCAGATAGTAGGGCTGACCGTCGCGCAGGCACTCCAGCCGTCCGTCGCCGGTGAGCTTTCCACCATGATACAGGCCCATCAGCGTGGCCAGGGAGAAGGTCAGGTGCTCGGGCAGGCGACCCTCCTTTTCGGCATAGATCAGCAGGCTGGGCATGCAGCGGGCGCGCCACTTGCTGACGGAGTTCAGGCAGATGGAAAGCAGCGCATGCTTGATATAGGGGTTTTTGAAGCGCCCGGTTACAGCCTCGGCAAAGGCGAGAAGATCGTCCTTGGGCAGGGTGAGGGTGGGAATGACCTCGTCGTAGAGGGTCTTCTGCATGAAATTCAGGATGGCGGGATCATTCATGGCGTCCAGCACATAGTCATAGCCGCACTGGAAGGCCATGGGCACGAAGGAGGTGTGCGCGCCGTTGAGAATGCGCACCTTGCGCTGCTTGTAGGGCTTCTGGTTGTCGGTGAATACCACGGGCAGGCCGCACTGGAGCAGGGGTAGCTCGGAGGAGATGTCCTTTTCGGACTCGATGACCCACAGGCCGAAAGGCTCGGCGGTGTCCACCAGACGGTCCTCACAGCCCAGCTTTTGCCAGATGGCCTCGTCTTCGCCCTGTCCCTTGGGATAGCCGGTCACGATGCGGTCCACCAGGGTGGAGGTGAACACGCAGGCCTCGTCCAGCCAGCGCTCGAATTTTTCACCCAGCTGCCACTGCCGGGCCAGGGCCTTGACGCACTTCTTCAGCATGATGCCGTTGTCGTCAATCAGCTCCACGGGCAGGATGATGAGGCCCTTGTCGGCGGCGTAGCCGAAATGCTCGGCGCGCTCGAACAGCAGCTTGCACAGCTTGCCGGGGTAGGATTTGGGCGGGCAGAGAGCAAACTCGTCGCTTTCATCCAGAACGATGCCGGCCTCGGTGGTGTTGGACACCACAAAGCGCAGGGTGTCGCACTTGGCGTAGGCGGCATAGGCGTCGTAATCGGCATAGCAGTCCACGGCGTCCGACACGCTGGTCACCACGCGGGACTGCTCCACGGCCGTGCCGTCCACCAGGCCGCGCAGCATCACGGTATAACGGTTATCCTGCTCGCGGAAGGCGGGGAACAGCGTGCCCACGGCAATGGGCTTGACCAGCACGACAGAGCCGTTGAAGCCGGTCTTTTCGTTGGCGATGTCGATGAAATAGTCCACAAAGGCGCGAAGGAAGTTGCCCTCGCCATACTGCAGAACCTTCACGGGGCGCTGGGGAGCGGGGGCCAGGGCGGCGGTCAGTCGATCCATGAAGCAATCCCTCCATCAGATGTATTGTATTGCAAATGGGTTGTATCGTTCCGGGGCGTGTAAATGATTACATCGCGCACATCCTTTATTCTACTCTGTTTTCCTGCTTTCGTCAATGCGTTTTCCCAAAAGAAATTTGCCCTTCCGATGCGAGACGGGAAAAGCTGAAACTGCCTGTTGCAAACGCGGCGGAAAGCGTGTATAATGCTAAAGGAAACGGGATTTGTAAATGCTTACACGAACGGAGGCGGACGGCGGATGAACATCTACGATATATCAAAGCGGGCGGGGGTGTCCATCGCTACGGTGAGCCGCGTGCTGAACAACAGCCCCCATGTCAGCCAGGCGACCCGCGACCGGGTGATGAAGGTGATTGAGGACAGCGGCTATGTGCCCAACGCCTTTGCCCGGGGGCTGGGGCTGAACAGCATGCAGACCATCGGACTTTTGTGCCCGGACGCCTCCGATCCCTACCTGGCTCAGGCGCTGGCCTTCCTGGAAAGGGCATTCCGCAGCCAGGGGTACGACTGTCTGCTCACCTGCACGGGCAAAGGCACCTCTGCCCGGCGGGAGGGCGTGGAGAAGCTGATCACCCGCCATGTGGACGGCATGGTGCTGATGGGCTCCTCCTTTATCGAAAGCACCGGGAAGGGCAACGACTATATCCGCCAGGCCGCAAAGCAGACGCCCATTGTGCTGCTCAACGGCGCGTTTCCCTGCGAGCGGGTGTACGGCGTGCTGTGCGATGACCGCCGCGCCACGCGGGAGGCTGCGGAGTTTCTGATGGATGCCGGTTGCCGGCGCATTTTGTATCTGTATGACAGCAAGAATGAATCCGGCCGCAGAAAGCTGGCGGGCTACCGCGAGGCGCTGGAGGGCCGGGGTGTGGATATGGCGGAGGAGCTGCTGGTTTATTTCGACGGAAACAAGCAGGATATCGCCAGGGTGCGGGAGCATCTGCTGGCGCTGGAGGGGGAGGGCGCGCGGTTTGACGCGGTGCTGGCTTCGGAGGACAGCCTGGCCGTGGGCGCGCTGAAATATGCCCGGGCGGCAGGACGGCGGGTGCCGGAGGATGTGAGCATTGTGGGATACAACAACTCCGCCCTCTGCCTGTACTCCGAGCCTGAGCTGACCAGCGTGGACAATAAGCTCAGGGCCATTTGCGACCGGATTGTCGAAACCATGATGGGCGTGCTGGAGGGCAGGGAGATGCCGCAGAAAACGGTTTTCACTGCGGAGCTGGTGAAGCGGGGCTCCACACGGCCCGTTTGAATCACGGAGACAGGGCGGAGCGCAATGCCCCGCTTGCTCATAAAGAATGATACCTGCGAAGGAGAGAAACGCATGAAGGCTTTCATGGACAGGGATTTTCTGCTGAATACGGAAACCGCAAAGCGGCTGTATCACGAGGTGGCCGCCGGGTGCCCCATCATTGACTACCACTGTCACATCAGCCCCCGGCAGATCTACGAGGATCTGCACTACGACAACATCACCCAGGTGTGGCTGGGGGGCGACCACTACAAGTGGCGGCTGATGCGCTGCGCCGGCGTGGATGAGAAGTACATCACCGGCGATGCGTCGGACTATGAGAAGTTTATCAAGTGGGCCGAGGTGCTGGGCAAGGCCGCGGGCAACCCGCTGTATCACTGGAGCCACCTTGAACTGCAGCGCTTCTTCGGCTATCATGGCGCGCTGTCCGCCAAGACCGCCGACGAGGTGTGGAGCCTGGCCAACGAAAAGCTGCGCAGCCCCGGCTTCGGCGTGCGCGGACTGATTGACATGAGCCATGTGGAAACCATCTGCACCACCGACGATCCCATCGATACCCTCGAATGGCACCAGAAGCTGGCGGCGGACGCTTCCTTCAAAACCGCCGTGCTGCCCGCCTGGCGCCCCGACAAGGCCATGAACATCGAAAAGCCGGATTACCTCGACTACCTGGCCCGGCTGGGCGAGGTTTCCGGCGTGAAAATCCGCTCCTTTGCCGACCTGAAGGAGGCGCTCACCCGCCGCATGGCGTACTTTGCCGCCAACAACTGCTGCCTGAGCGACCACGCGCTGAATTATGTCATGTATGCTCCCGCCACCGAGGCGGAGGTGGAGGCCATCTTTGCCGCCCGCATGCAGGGCGAAGCGGTCACCGAGGCCCAGCAGGCCGTGTTCAAGACGGCGTTCATGATGTTTGTGGCCCGCAAGTACAGGGAAATGAACTGGACCATGCAGCTGCACTACGGCTGCCGCCGGGCCACCAGACTGACGCAGTACGCCAGCCTTGGCCCGGACACCGGCTATG
>CAMDVP010000231.1 GCA_945877525.1 uncultured Clostridia bacterium
AGCTGACGGGCTGATAGCCGCCGTCGTTGGCAATGACCAGGCTGTCGGCCACCACATCGGAGTATCCGGGATACGCGTTGGCGCTGGCTGCATAGTTCAGCTCGTCAGAGCCATAGTAGAAGCCATTGCAGATGGGTGCGCCGTCGGTGGCGTGCATTTTGTAGGCGTCCTCGGTGTCGTTGATGTTCTTCAGGTCGGTGGGGATGCCATTTTCATCCTTGGTGGTATAGTTGTGGCCTTCCTCGCCATTCTGCAGGGCATACAGGCTCTCGGGCCTGCACATCCAGTTCAGATACTTCATGGCGGCAACGGCGGTTTCCTCGCTTACCCAGGAAGGAATGAACAGGTACTGACCGGCGGCAGTATAGGTTTCGTGGGGCGTGGTGCCGGCCGCAGGCTTGAAGGGATCGCAAGTAATCCAGGAGGCGCCGGGCACATTCTTCTCCAGCTCCATCTGGAAGGAATCCTCCATACGCCAGGCGGCGTCCCAGTTGCCCATCCAGAAGCCGTCGTAGCCCATCACGCGGTCAGCCTTGGTCTGATCGCTGTTTTCAATGCCGAAGTAGTCGGTTACCAGGCCCTCGTTGAAGAACTTGTTCATCCAGCGGATGGCTTCCTTCGCGCCGGGCAGCAGGTAGTGGAAGTCATGATAGGCAATCCAGTCTTCCTCGGTCACCTGGCTGTAATCGATGAACGCGTCCATCTGATACACCCAGCCGTAGAAGGGATCGGCGGAGTACAGGTCGGAGGAATAGGGAATGGTCTTTTCGCCGCCCAGGTTCGCGTCCTTCGCGGCCTTCAGGTAGGCGTAAAGCTCCTCGATGTTGGTGGGCACGGCCATGTTCAGCTTTTCCAGCCAGTCCTTGCGGATGTATTCCACCTGGGTGGCGATGATGATGCGGCGGGCAGGCAGCGCATACTGCTCCATGCCGTTGCCGGCGTCAAACTGGCCATACTGCAGCACTTCCTGGCCCAGGAACTCCTTCAGCTCCTTGCCCTCGGTTTCCAGCAGCTCGTCCAGGGGGAGCAGGCCGCCCATTTCGATGTACTGCTGCACCAGGTCACCGCCATAGGTCATGCAGATATCGGGGGCGGTGCCACCGGCCAGCAGGGTGTTCAAAATCGTGCCTTCCTCCCAACGGGACACAGGCACCCACTGAACCTTGATGTGGTTGGGATCACCAAAGTTCTCCTGAATGTAGTGCAGCTGCCAGCAATCCTCCACGTTGAAGCCTGCGATGGAACGGTCATACATTTCCACCCGCAGGGTCAGCCAGTCGTCGCCAGCTGCCATGGTGCCCGCAGGCACCAGGCTCAGCGCCAGGCACAGGGTCAGTACGATGGCAAAAAGTCTTTTCATGGTGTTCTCTCCTTTTAGTTTTTATATTTGAACGGGACACTTCCCCGCTCAGTTCGGATTGAGAGGCGGCTCAGCCCTTCACGGCGCCCATGGTCACGCCCGCCACAAAGTAGCGCTGCACGAAGGGATACACCACCAGAATCGGCAGGGTGGCAAAGATGATGGTTGCGGATTCGATGGATTCGGAAACGCTGGCGCTCAGGTCGTTGGCGTTGCCCTCAGCCACGGTAACCTCCACTGCCTGGCTGCCCTTGATGAGATTGTACAGCTTCAGCTGCAGGGGCTGCAGGTCGCGGGAGGTAATGTAGTACAGCGCGTCGGAAAAGCTGTTCCATTTGCCCACCGCGTAGAACAGCGACAGCGTGGCCAGGGAGGAGAAGCTCAGCGGCAGATAAATCTGTAGCAGCACCTGGAAATCGTTAGCGCCGTCGATATAGGCGGCCTCGTTCAGCTCGTAGGGCAGGCCGGAAAAGAAGTTGCGCAGGATGATCACATTGAAGGTGGACACCAGTCCCGGCAGAATCAGCGACCACATGTTGTCCAGCAGACCCAGCTCCTTGATGTTCAGGTAAATCGGAATGGTACCGCCGGAAAAATACATGGTAAACACCACAAACATCATAAAGAACTTCCGCCCGTGCAGGCGCTTCATGGTGAGCGGAAAGGCCATCAGGATAGTCAGCGCCATGGCCAGCACCGTGTAAATCACCGTAATCTCGATGGTGAACAGCAGGCTGCGGAACATCGATTTGTCGCTGAATATCACATCATAGGCCTTGGTGGTGAATTCGACAGGCCAGAAGGACACCGCGCCCCGCAGAATAGCCGATTTGGAGGACAGGGACACGGCAATCACATTGATAAAGGGCAGCGTGCAGATCAGCACAAACAGACACATCACCACGATCAGGACAATCTGTCCCTTTCCCAGGGGCTTTTTCTTTTCCGCCGCCATCGCAGGCCTCGGCTGCGCATTCATGTCCATTCCTCCTTACCAGATGCCCTGCTCGTCGAACAGGCGAGAGGTGAAATTGGCCGCGGTAATCAGCACCAGGCCCACCACCGACTGAAACAGGCCAATGGCCGTGGCCCTGGCAAACTGGTTGTTCTTGATGCCGGCGCGGTACACGAAGGTGGAAATCACGTCGCAGGCGTCCTGCACCACCGTGTTGCCAATGATGAAGGGACGATCGAAGCCAATGGACATCATGCGGCCCACGTTCATGATCAGCAATACCACAATGGTGGAGCGGATGCCCGGCAGCGTCACATGCCAGATCTGCTGCATTTTGTTGGCCCCGTCAATGCGGGCAGCCTCGAACAGGTTCATGTCCAGCCCGGTGATGGCCGCCAGATACAGGATGGTGCCCCAGCCCATGGACTGCCACACGCCCACCAGCACATAGGTGAAGCGCCAGGCGTTGCCATCGGTCAGGAAAGGAATGTTCTGCTCAATCAAGCCCAGGCGCAAAAGCGTGGCGTTGATCACGCCGCTGGTGGGCGCAAAAATTTCCAGCACCATGCCGCCGATAATCACCCAGCTGAGAAAGTGGGGCAGATACAGCATGGTCTGGGTCACGCGCTTGATTTTCGGAGTGCGCATCTCGTTGAGCATAATGGCCAGAATGATGGGCACCGGGAAACCGAAGAGCAGGTCGAGGAAATTCAGCACCAGTGTGTTTCGCAGGGCAATGCCGAAATCACGCATGCCAAAGACGAAGCGGAAATTCTCCAGCCCCACCCACTGGCTGCCGGCAATCCCCTTGAAAATGTTGTATTTCTGAAAGGCAATCACCAGGCCCGTCATGGGCTTGTAGCAGAAGATCAGATACCATGCCACGGGAATAGCCAGCATCAGGTACAGCCGCCAGTCCCGGCGGATCCAGCTTTCCTTTTTCCGCTTTTTCCTGCCAATTGCCGTCATGGCGTTTTCCTCCTTGTGTAACACACTGCCAGCGCACAGGCATGCTTAATAAGGCTGAATATCAGCCGCATTTTCCATCCTCCCTGTGTGATTTTCATTATACATACCCAAATACGCTTTATCCACGCTGATTCTGCTTGTTTTTAGGCGAATCTTGCATTATCCCATGATTCAGCAGGAAAACGCCGCCCGCCTGTCCTACTTTATCTGCATAGACAGGGAAAAAGGCGGGGGCATCCTGCACGAATCCCGGAAAGGAGCGCTTTGCCATGCCCAAATCCTCCCAGGCGAATCTTCGCTCCTCTTACAGCGCCATGGGCGATAACCGGCACGACTATGAGCCCTGCTACTACTTCAACGATCTGGCCGGACCCTTTGGCTATCACTGTCACGATTTTTACGAGCTGTACATTCATTACGGCGGAGCGCAGGCCTATTGCATCGACAACAACATGTATCCCCTCCAGCCCTGCCAGCTGATGGTAGTGCCGCCCTTTCATCTGCACGGCTTCCGCGGCGACCTGCGGCTGAAGAACTACGAGCGCGCCTATGTGTACATCTCCCCCTCCCTGCTGCGCCAGGCCGGCTGCGGACAGATCGACCTGCCCCGTCTGCTGACCTCCCGCACGGACAAGGGGCAGTATCAGTTCAACATGACCCCGAAGGATGCGGAGGAAGGCAAGCGTCTGGTACAGCGCATGATGGCCGGACTGCACGATACCTCTCCCATCGGACGGTATACCAACCATGTGCTGCTGCTCTCTTTCCTGCAGGTGGTATGCCAGACAGTCAGCCGTTCCAGGGAACATATCGAGCCCCTGGCCCTGAACGACCCCATGCAGGAGATTCTCCTGTATGTCAACGAGCATTTCACTAAGCCCATGAAGCTGGACGAGCTGGCCCACCGCTTCGGTGTAAGTGTGTCCTACCTGTCCCATGAGTTTGTCAAGTATACCGGGCGCAGCGTGTATGAATATGTGCTGTACCGCCGGGTGCTGATGGCCAAGGAAATGATCAACTCCGACCTGCCCCTGAGCGAGGTGGCCTATCAGTGCGGCTTCAACGACTATTCCAGCTTTCTGCGCGCCTTTAACCGCCAGGCGGGCATGTCACCCGCCGCCTATCGCCGTCAGGCCCGGGCCGAGGCGGAGTAACGCGCTCTGATCAAATCAATCACGGAGGTGCTTTTCATGATTCGTGTAGCCATCGTCGGCACGGGCAGCATTGCCAACGCCCATATCCAGGCCTACCTGCAGTTTCCCGAG
>CAMDVP010000232.1 GCA_945877525.1 uncultured Clostridia bacterium
ATTTCAGGCGGGTCGGTGGGCCAGGGCAGGGCATCGCCCGGGAGAATCAGCCCGATATAGTTTTCCCCTTGCCGTATGGCAAAGGTATGCCCAAGGCAGTGATGGGCTGCGCCGTAGTCCGTCGTCTGCAGGATGGTATCAACGGTATCCACGAAAGCCTCGCTGACGTCGCTGCGGTCGATGCTGCGCACGGCAGCAGCCTTTTGATGGCTCAGTTCCTCCAAAGAAAGGCCCACGGGGCTCTCTGCTGCGGTCATGTCACAGGTTCCCCGCGCAGACCTGCGGCCAGCACATGGACGATTTCATCCTGCTGCTCTTCCAGCGTGCGGGCGGTGTCGAAGGCAACGGGTCTGGCCACCTGAAACACATGGTGGTGGTAGTCGATATGCACCGGGTAGAACCGCAGGGCCTTGCCTGTGGCCCGGTAGTACATCACGGCAATCTGCAGAAAGCCGGTGTTGATCCAGTCGTGGTGGCTCTGGTAGCCGCTGGGCTGCTCGGGGTAGATGATGAGGCACTTGCCCTCTTTGAGCAGGCGCAGACTCTGGCGCATGGTGGTCATGACCCGCGTGTCATGGTACACAGGCACGCCGGGGGCGCTGCGCAGGATAGGCGGCAGAATGGCCGCGGCCAGATAGGGCAGAGTGGCGTTGTACAGGGGCTCCAGGGCGCAGCCGGGCTTCCACCAGTAATCCTGCCGGACATAGGCGGGCACCAGCTTGGGATCCATCATATCGGCGTTGAGCCAGGAAAAGCACCTGTCCGTCAGGGGAAACTTCGCGCACATGTACATGGGCCCGAAGGCTCCCGCGTGATTGGGTACAAACACGCAGGGCTCGTCGATCAACGGCTCCTCCCACCGGGTTTCCATGGGACGGGTGCAGTGCTTCCACACCCAGGCCAGGGAACGATACAGCCTACCCATTGCAAGCCACCTCTTGTGCAAAATGAAACAAGATATTTTAGCACGGGCAGCCCGGGCTGTCAATCGGCGGCATAGCAGCGCAGCGCCTCGGCAATCAGGCGGGCGGTGCCGGGGCCGCCCAGGGCGTCAAGGTTCTCGGTCACGCTGCCGCCGCCGTCGCACATGTCCGCCAGACTGCGGAGAATGGCAGGGGTGCATTCGTAAAAATGCTCGTCGAGAAACGCCTGCAAGCGCTCGGCCAGCGCCTGCACCTCGGGGGATTCGGGACTTTCGCCAAGGTGCGCGCCGAAGGAGGCAAGCAACGCTTCCATGTCGCGGTCCACCTGATCCCGCTCCGCCTGATTCAGGGCAAGGAAGCGCTGATGGTACTCCTGATAGGTTTCGGTTTTGTCATAGAGTGCCCGGGCCCTGGCGGTGTATTCATCAATCTGCCCTGCGCTGAAGCCCTTCAGGTTCAGGTGGCGTATGCCGGTGTTCAGCACGCCCCGGGCCAGGTCAATCAGGTTTTCCAGGTGCTGCTTTTTCAGGGTGAGCAGCTCTATTTGCTGCTCCATGGCCCGGTTGCGGTCAAGGTCAGGGCTGTCCAGCAGGCGGCGGATGTCCCGCAGGGGAAAGCCCAGCTCCCGGAACAGGAGGATCAGCTGCAGCCTTTCCAGCGCCTCCCCGTCATAGAGGCGGTAGCCTGCCCCGGTGGTGGCGGTGGGGGTCAGCAGGCCGATCTCGTCATAGTAGCGCAGCGTTCGCTGGCTGATGCCGGTCAACTCGGCAATCTCGCTGATGCTTTTCATGGAAAAGCACCTCCCTTCGCTACCAGCATAACGCATGACGGGGCGGGAGAGTCAACCCCTTTTTCAAAATAATTAGCCGAAGATCATTTTCATTATCCCGTGAAGATAGTGTCCGTTGGCCATTTCCAGCAGACCCTGCATCAGTTTGTCCTTCATGCCGCCGGAAATCTGCATGCTGCGCAGGGGCGATCCGGCGGAGGAGGCCATCAGCATTCGGAATTCCGGGTTTTCGTAATCCCTTTTGCCGCCGAAGCCTTTTGCCACCGTGGCTTCCACCGCTTTGAACATGATGCGCATCACCAGGCTGTACTCCTTCATTTCCTCCACGGTGTTATCCATGGTGAAGCATCCCTTCCGCAGGATGGGCGGCGTATAGGTGCGGCCCAGCATGGCTTCCCATTCCTGCCGGGAGGGCTTCCCCTGGCAATGCTCGTACCACGAGCCGCGCTGCCAGGTGGGGGCAGGCAGGGGATTGCCGGGTATCTCGATGGTGGCGGACTGGTCTGCCACCGTCAGGATGTAGCGGCCGCCGGGCGCTTTCCAGCCGTCCTGCCACAGGGCAAAGGAACGGTGGGTCAGCGGAAAGGTAACCGTGGTGCTTTTTCCCGGTTGAAGGAACACCTTCGCAAAGCCCTTCAACTCCCGCAGAGGGCGGTGCAGCCCTGCTTGCGGCGCGGCAATGTACAGCTGCGCTACCTCCGCACCGGGAAGGCTGCCGATGTTGGTGATGGTGACGGAGGCCGTGCCGCCCTCTACTGTCAGCGGGCCGTAAGCAAAAGCGGTATAGCTCAGTCCATGGCCGAAGGCCCAGCGTACGGGTATGCTGGCCTTGTCGTAATAGCGGTAGCCTACATACACGCCCTCCTGATACAGCGCGTCCCGGGTTTTCCCGTAAATGGCGGAGGTGGGTACGTCCTCATAGCGCAGGGGCCAGCTTTCCGCCAAGCGTCCACAGGGATTGACCCGCCCGTAGAGCAGGTTTGCGACAGCCTCGCCCCCGGCCTCTCCGGGCAGCCCCATATAGAGGATGGCCTGCACCCGATCCGCCCAGGGGCACTCTACGGCGCTCCCGCACAGAAGCACCACCACCGTGCGGGGATTGGCCCGGGCTACGGCTTCAATCATGCGCCAATGGCCCTCAGGCATGCGCATATGCTCCCGGTCAAAGCCCTCGGATTCAAATCGGTCAGGAAGCCCGGCGAACACCACGGCGGTTTCGGCGCTGCGGGCGGCGCTCGCGGCTTGGGCAAGCAGCGCGTCCGAGGTATCGCCCCGTTCGTCGCAGCCGGGGGCATACGCCGCGACGGGCAGGAAGTCCAGCGGTTGGATGAGCTGCATGGGGTTGATGTGGCTGGAGCCTGCGCCCTGGAAGCGCATAGCCTTGGCCATAACACCAATGACGGCGATG
Source organism: uncultured Clostridia bacterium (assembly GCA_945877525.1). Taxonomy (GTDB): domain Bacteria; phylum Bacillota; class Clostridia; order Christensenellales; family Aristaeellaceae; genus UBA11524. The sequence goes on from CAMDVP010000232.1 coordinate 3,122, forward strand.
CGCGCCTTTTCCTCCAAAGGGAGCAGACCTCCGTCGTTTTTCAGCAGTACCGCGCCCTGCTCCGCAGCCTCCCGTGCCAGGGCGTGGTGCTCCGTGTAGTCGCAGGGGTGAGCGCCTTCTAACGCGTCCCGGGCCCGCAGGGCCAGATGCGCCACCCTGCTGGCGGAGGAAGTCACCGCCTCCGAGGAAAGCGTTCCCTCACGCACTGCCTGCAGAGCGGCCTTTTCCATGAATGCGCTGCCGCCGGGCATGTTCAGGTCGCAACCGGCGCGGAAGCCCTCGATGCGGTCGTTCATGGCGCCCCAGTCAGTGATCACCATGCCGTCAAAGCCCCATTCCTCCCGCAAAATACCAGTCAGCAGTACCCGGCTGTCGCTGCAATGCACCCCGTTGAGCCGGGGATAGGCGCACATGACCGAGGAGGGCCGGCCCTCCTTGACAGCAATCTCAAAGGCGGTGAGGTACATTTCCCGCAGGGTACGCTCCTCCAGCACGCTGTCGGAGGTAAAGCGGCGGGTCTCCTGGGAGTTGACCGCGAAATGCTTCACACTTGCGGCCACGCCCTGACCCTCCACGCCCCGGATGAACCCAGCCGCCAGCTTGCCCGCCAGATACGGATCCTCGCTGAAATACTCGAAGTTCCGCCCGCACAGGGGGTTGCGCTTCAGGTTTGCGCCGGGGCCGAGCACCAGCCCGACGCCCTGCTCCAGGGCTTCCTGACCAATGGCCGTGCCGATTCGCTCCAGCAGAGCGGGATCCCAGCTGCAGGCGGTGGTAACCTCCGCCGGAAAGCAGGTGGCGGGACGGGATTCGTTCACGCTCAACATGTCCCCGCTGCCCTCCTGCTTGCGCAGTCCGTGGGGGCCGTCGCACATGAACAGAGCGGGAATACCGTGTTTTTCGCAGGCTTTTGTTTCCCAAAAGGTTGCGCCCGAGCAGAGCGCGATTTGCTCCTCCAGGGTCATTTGCCGGATGATGCCGTCAATCTCCATGGCTTACCTCCTGATGGTGTGTCTGCCGGGGAGCAGCGCTTCCTCCGTGCCGTCCGGCAGGCGGAGCAGCGCGGTGCAGTTGGAGGGAATCACTACGGTGTAGCAAACGCCCTGCGCGTCCCGCTGCCAGGCGCTTTCCACCCGGCCGTAGACGCTTGTGTAGACAGCCCGGGCGTGGGTGAAGTGCCCGCCGGGCAGAGGCGCGATGGTGAAGTGGTTTTCGCCGTCCACCCGGATGCCGCACATGCCCTTGAACAGCCACTCGCACACCGCGCCCTTGGAATAATGGTTCAGGGATGCGATGCCGCCCTGAGCCTGCGTGCCCTCCCAGGACTCCCAAACGGTGGTCGCGCCGTTTTTGGTCATAAAGAGCCAGCCGGGCATTTCCTCGTTTTCGAGAAGACGGTAGGCCGCCTCCGGGTTATAGGCGGA
>CAMDVP010000233.1 GCA_945877525.1 uncultured Clostridia bacterium
GTGTGAGTGCTGGGGACCACGGCTTTTCTGTACCGGGGGATTATTGAGCGGTTACGTTGAAACAATTTTTATCTCTTATGCGGCAGGAATCCACAAAGCCTACGCAAGTTTTGTTTTTATCGGATTCCTTTTGACCGTAGGGAAGAAGTCCTTTTACGCGGGCCATTTGGGGCGTAGTCATCGTGAAGGATAAGAAAAATCCGAACCAATTTCTGATCAGAAACATTTGGTTCGGATTATCTTATTGGCTCCCCAGGTAGGGCTCGAACCTACAACAACTCGGTTAACAGCCGAGTGCTCTGCCATTGAGCTACTGAGGAATATGGAATCCGGCGGCGACCTATGCTTCCGGGCCGTGTCCAGCCAAGTACGTTCGGCACTGAGAGGCTTAACTTCTGTGTTCGGGATGGGAACAGGTGGAACCCTCTCGTCATTGCCACCGGAAATGGTGAGCTATTCAGTTCGCTGCCGGAACAAAGCACCGGCAACGGTTGCATTGTAGCACGGCGTCTTTCGTTTGTCAATACAATGAGGCACCCGCGCCTATTTTTTTGTGCGGATACACTGGGCGGTCATATAGCCGGCAAAGGCGCACTCCACCAGTACCACCTGCCCGTCCCGGGTGGTGAGCATGCTCAGCACGGGCCAGCTTACCATGCCGATGCTCTCCAGGTACTGATAGGTCACCACCAGCGCCAGCACCACGGCGGGCACCCACAAAAGCCCCGCAAAGGGCTCGCGCTTGCGCCCTGCGCCGGATACCGGCAAAAGCAGCGCCAGCACCACGCCCATCAGGAGTCCCTTGAGCACATTGGACCAGAACCCAAGGCCGCCCATCACCGGGAACAGCAGGCACAGCGCCAGCGCCAGCAGCAGCGGCGCCACCATCACCGTCAGTTTTCTAAGGAACATGCCAAGTCCTCCAGCATACGCCTTTCCTTGTCCGTCAGCGCCGCGCCCGAAAGCAGGTCGGGGCGGTGCTTCATCGTGGCCCTCAGCGATTCCATCCGCCGCCAGGCACGGATCCTCGCATGGTCGCCGGACAGCAGCACCTCCGGCACCTCCATGCCCCGCAGTTCCCGCGGACGGGTGTACTGCGGATATTCCAGCAGCCCGTCAGAGAAAGACTCCTCCTCCGGGCTTTCCGACGAACCCAGCACTCCCGGAATAAACCGCGCTACGCAGTCCACCAGCACCATGGCTGCCAATTCGCCCCCGGTGAGAATGTAATCTCCGATGCTGATTTCCTCGTCCACGCAGGTATCCAGCGCCCGCTGATCCACGCCCTCGTAGTGGCCGCACAAAAGCACCAGCTCCTCCTCCCGGGCCAATTCCCGGGCCAGGGCGGTGGTCAGGGTTTTCCCCCGCGGGCCCAGGTAGATGCGCCGGCCGTGAAAATCCGGCCCGGTCACGTCCGCCATGGCGTCCATGATGGGCTGGGCCAGCATCACCATGCCCGCGCCGCCGCCGAAGGGATAGTCGTCGGTATTTTTGTGCTTGCGGTCGGAATAGGGGCGGATATCCACGCAGCTTACGTCAATCAGCCCCTGCTCCCGGGCGCGGCCCAGGATGCTGGAGGACAGCACGCTGTCGAACATCTCCGGGAAGATGGTGAGGATCTTAATCTTCAAGGACGGCCACCTCTTGCAGCTTTTCGGCGCACACGTCAATTCGGCGGGCGGCCACATCCACCCGGGGAAACACTGCCTTCAGCGCAGGGGCCATCATGACGCCCCGAGACGTGCGGAATACATACACGTCCACCGGGCCATGCTGCAGCACCTCCGTCAGCGTGCCCACCACCGCACCCGCCTCGTCTACCGCCTCGCAGCCGATCAGGTCGCAGATGTACACCTCGTCCTCCTCCAGGGCGTTGGCATGGGCGCGGTCGATGAACAGCTTTCGTCCCCGAAGCTTTTCCACATCATCGGGGTTGGCACAGCCCTCCAGCGTGGCGTAGACAAAGCCATCATGCACCCGGGAGCAGGCGCAGCCCATGGGTGCGTACGACGTGCCGTTTTGCAGGTAGAGGGTCGTCCAGCGGCGAAAATCCTCGGGGTTGGCGGCGTAGGGGCGAATCTTCGCCTCGCCGCGCACGCCCTGGGGCCGCAGCACCTCGCCGATCAGAAGGTATTCGTTCATAGCATTTCTCTCCGATTGAAAAAAGGCGGGATCAGTCCGATCCCGCGGCAGTCTGTCGAAAGCCCCAGGGGAGGCGTCGGAGGAACCGCAGTTCCTCCGACTTCATTCGTATCCGCCGGGTCTCCCGGCGGGGCGGGTCTTTCTCGCCTTTGGCGAGAAATTTCCTTACAAATCCGCCGGCCGAGAGCAAAGCGACCAGGCGGATTTGCGCCGTCCGCAGACGGCGTTCCTCCTGCTCAAAAAAGTGGCCTCAGCCACTTTTTTGACCCCAAGGCAGGATCAGTCCAATCCCGCAGATTTCTGGATTTCGACAAAAACAGGCTTGCTGTTCTTGGCGGTAGCGGCCTTCACCACGGCGCGGATGGCCTTGGCAATACGGCCCTGCTTGCCAATCACCTTGCCCACGTCCTCCTCGGCCACGTTCAGGGCGAGGATCACGGCCTCGGGGCCTTCGGTTTCATGCACGCTGACCTGGTCGGGATGATCCACCAGGGACTGCGCCATGAAGGTCAGTAGCTCTTGCATGCAGACTTCCTTTCTTCCTACCGGCGAAAGGCCGGCGCAGCCCGCCAAAGCGGCGGTCGTCATGGCATTACTTCTCGATGACGCCGGTCTTCTTCAGCAGAATGCGCACGGTGTCGGTGGGCTGAGCGCCGCAGGCAATCCAGTACTTGGCACGCTCGCCGTCCACCTTGATCTCGGCGGGGGAAGTCATGGGATTGTAGTAGCCAATTTCCTCGATGAAGCGGCCGTCGCGGGGAGAGCGGATGTCGGCAACCACCACGCGGTAGAAGGGCTTCTTCTTCATGCCCATGCGCTTGAGACGAATCTTGACAGACATTGGATTTCCTCCTCAAATGTAGAAGTAGTGTATATGGAAATCGCTTGGCACAGGCCGCGCGATACCACGCGAAAGGGTTACATGCCCCGGGGCAGGCGCATCCGCAGGCGGCCCTTGCCCTTCATTTGGGTCATCTGCTTCATCATCTGCTTGGCCTGATCGAACTGGCGAATCAGCTGGTTCACATCCTGCACGGTGGTGCCGGAGCCCGCGGCGATGCGCTTGCGGCGGCTGGCGTTGAGGATGCCAGGGTTGCGGCGCTCCTGCGGCGTCATGGAGCGGATAATGGCCTCGGGCTTCTTCATGGCGTTCTCATCCACGTCGATGTTCTTGCCCTGCATGCCAGGGATCATGTCCAGCATACTCTTGATGCCGCCCATCTTCTTCATGGACTGCATCTGATCCAGGAAGTCCTCCAGGGTCAGGTCGGCGGTTTTGGCCTTACGGGCCAGCTTATCCACCTCGTGCTCGTCGAAGGCCTCGGCAGCCTTGTCGATCAGGGTGAGCACGTCGCCCATGCCCAGGATGCGGCTGGCCATGCGGTCGGGGTGAAAGGGTTCGATGTCAGTGAGCTTTTCGCCAATGCCGCTGAACTTGATGGGCTTGCCCGTCACCGCGCGTACTGAAAGTGCCGCGCCGCCGCGGGTGTCGCCATCCAGCTTGGTGAGAATCACGCCGTCGATGCTCAGCTTCTCATCGAAGGTCTTGGCCACGTTCACCGCGTCCTGGCCGGTCATGGCGTCCACCACCAGGAGGATTTCCTGGGGCTTCACGGCCTCCTTGATGCGGGCCAGCTCGTCCATCAGCTCGGTGTCGATGTGCAGTCGGCCGGCGGTATCGATAATCAGCACATCCCGCTGATAGTAGCGGGCGTAATCGACAGCCTCCTGCGCAGTTTTCACCGGGTCCTGGGTTCCCTTTTCAAAAACGGGTACCTTCACCTGCTCGCCCACCACCTGCAGCTGCTTGATAGCGGCAGGACGGTAGATGTCACAGGCGGCCAGCATGGGTTTTTTGCCCTGCTTGAGCAGGTAGCCGGCCAGCTTGGCGGCCATGGTGGTTTTGCCCGCGCCCTGCAGGCCGCAGAGCATGTACACCGTCAGCGGGGAGGAAGACCAGGTCAATCGGGCGTTCTGCCCGCCCATCAGCTGGGTCATTTCCTCGCTGACAATCTTGATCACCTGCTGCCCGGGGGTGAGGGAGGACAGGATCTCCTGACCCACGCACCGTTCGGTGACCTTCTTGATAAAATCCTTGGCCACGGCATAGTTGACGTCGGCCTCCAGAAGCGCCATGCGCACCTCGCGCATGCCTTCCTTCACATTCTGCTCGGTCAGCTTGCCCTTGCCGGTCATCTTCTTCAGGGCGCCCTGAAGCTTCTCGCTCAAGCCCTCAAAGGCCATGCTCATCCTCCTGATCCAGCCGCATCAGCGCGTCCAGGGCGCGCTCGGCGTCGTCATACCGCTTGTCGCGGATTGCCCGGCGGCATTCCTCCAGCCCCTGCTCCATCCGGCGGAAGCGTTCGGCCATACCCAGGCGCTTTTCCATATCAAACAG
>CAMDVP010000234.1 GCA_945877525.1 uncultured Clostridia bacterium
AACAGCCGCAATCCTGTATCTGGATTGCGGCTGTTATTGGCGGAGAAGCCGGGATTTGAACCCGGGCTGCGGTTAACCCACACTACTCCCTTAGCAGGGGAGCCCCTTCGGCCACTTGGGTACTTCTCCATGTCAAGTGCGTATGAGGGACATAACGCCCGCTTTTCAAAATGCGGAGAGAGAGGGATTCGAACCCCCGGTGTCTTGCGACATCACTGGTTTTCAAGACCAGCGCCATCAACCGCTCGGCCATCTCTCCACGAGGAACCAGCTTTGATATTATAGCATGCGTCCATGCGCACGTCAAGGGGTAAGACGCACTTTTTTCCTTTTGTGGGCGGAAAGGGCAGACAGGGGACAAAAAGAGCCGCTTATGCAGCGGCTTGAGATCAAACATCAGTATGCATGTTTTGAAGGCGGTCTTTCGTCCAAAAGGCGTGGTGCCAGAAGCGTGCTAAAGGGCAGTGCATCCTTTCGGAAAACGGAGATCAGCATATCATTGGCTGCGGATGGTATTATTCCACTCGAAGCTTCATCACCACGGGCATGTCAGTGACAAGGTCGGTTTTCACATGCAGGCCCTCCGCGTCGCGGTGCCACTGGGTCGGTGCGTTTGCACCCAGTACCTGTACATCCTCGATGATGCCGTGGAAATGTGCCTGCCGGGACGCGTCCTGTTCGCCCAGGGAGGTGATGCAGTATTCGCCGTCCCCACTGCCCTTGAGGGCCGTGGCGTACAGGTAGCCGTCCTTATAGGTGAAGCGGAGGTCCCGGGGCGTGAAGTTCTTCTTGATGCCGTCGGCGAACTGACCTTCCACGATCCGCGTTGGGCCTTCGCCATACTTGCGCCACACATTGGTGTCGTAGATGGCCTCGCCGTTCACCGCCATCCACGCGCCGATCTCCTCCAGAATGCGGCGGTCCTCCTCCGCGAAGGTGCCGTCCGCCTTGGGGCCCACGTTCAGTAGCAGGCAGCCGTTCTTGGACACAATGTCCACCAGATCCCGCACCAGATCGGCGGCGGGGCGGTAGTTGTTGCTCTCGGTGTAGCACCAGCTATTCAGGGCCACTGACGTGTCCGTCTGCCAGAAGTAGGGCTTCACATCGGCAAACTGTCCCCGCTCCACATCCGGCACAGCACTGCCGAAGAAAAATGCATCGTGTTTGTAGTTGATGACCACTTCCGTGCCCCACTCGGCAGCACGGTTGTAGTAGTAGGCGGCCAGCTTTTTCAGGTAGGGGCGGACGGCGCTGTGCTGAATCCACCAGTCCAAGTAGAGTATTTTCGGCTGATAACGGTCGATTAGTTCGCAGGTGCGTATCAGCCAGTCCTCCAGGTATTCCTGGGTTGGGGCGGGCTCGCTGAATAGGTCGAAATGATCAGCTGGCTCCGGCATGGCAGGCCAGTAAAAGTCGCCCCGCTGCAGAGGTTCCTTGATGTCACTGTCAAACTCCTTGCCGTGTCCCATGAAAAACCAGTGCTCCACCCTGTGAGAGGAACAGCCTGTGGTCAGGCCTTTTTCCTGGCAGGCGGCGGACAGCTCACCCAGCATATCCCGGAGGGGACCCATCTCATAGGCGTTCCAGTGGGAGATGCTGCTGCGGTACATCTGGAAGCCATCGCAGTGCTCGGCCACGGGAATCACATACCTTGCACCGGCGCGGCTGAACAACTCGGCCCAGGCAGTTGGGTCAAATTTTTCCGCTTTGAACATGGGGATAAAGTCTTTGTAGCCGAACTCCTTTTGCGGGCCATAGGTGGCGATGTGGTGTTCATACTCCTTGGAACCTTGGATATACATGTTGCGGGAGTACCATTCGTTGCCGAAGGCGGGAACGCTGTACACACCCCAATGGATGAAAATCCCGAACTTCAGCTTCTTGTACCATTCGGGGGTTTTGTAGTGGGACAGGGAAGCCCAGGTGGCCTCATAAGGGCCCCGGGCAATGACTTTGTCAATGGTTTTGAGGTAGTCCTGCATGACGAGCAGCTCCTTCCGTTGCATGTGCATGGGAGAAACAATATCATGATTCCACACCGATGTGAAAACACCTGCGAAGGCAAGAAGAAAACGGGGACGAATGGATTCGCGGCACGCGGGGGCAATCTTTTGGTCAGCTTTGCATTTCTGAGTCAGAAAAAGCGGATGGCCGCTGCCATCCGCAAGGAACCTATTCAATTGACGGAAAACGGGTTATTCTTCCTCGTCATCCTCGGCATTGAGCTTGGTGGTGGCAATCTCGATCAGTTTGGCCTCCAGTGCCTGGTCTTCTACGGGGACGAACTCTTCGACTTCCTCACCGTCCACGGTGGACTCGATCACCTTCATGATGTAGCAGGTGATCTCTTCAGCCTCATCCACTTCGTCGCAACCGCAGGCGCACGCTTCATCATGCTCATGCCCATGGCATTCTTCACAATCACATTCGTCGTCGATGCTGTCGGTCAGGATCACATATTCCTCGCCATTGTAGAAGAAATAATCCACTACCTGCATCAGAATGGTGTTGCCCTCGTCGTCAGTCATCTCAATGATATCCTGTGCTTCGTTTTCGTCTTCGTACAACGGTATCACCTCTTTCTTCATCGCTTTAGCCGGCAGCCAGGAATGCCGTCTATGCAAACAGGCTTCTCCTGGGATCAAGGGGACTGGATACCATCGGTCGTGCGGTTATTCCGTCGGGGTCGATGGCTGCCGGGAAAGCGGCTGTCGATCACTTTTCTTCTTCCCTTGGTTCGCTTTTATTATACACGAGCATGGCTCATTTGGCAATAGTTTTGGCCAAAGTTTTTCCTTTGACTTTCCATCTGCGCTCCTGTATACTATTAGTTAGGGCGTTTTTTCTGAAGGGGCGTTTTGCTGCCGTCAGGGTGCTGAATGACGGTGTTCTGCAGCACCGACTCCACATGGGTGCGGAAGGCGTCGATGTATTCCCGGCGCAGGGCGGCCTGCTCTGCTACCTCGGCCTGGGTCAGGCCAACGGTCTTTTTTTTGCGGGCAAGCTCGTTGATGCGCTCGATTTTCTCATGCTCCATGGTGATTTTCCTCCTTTGGAAGGGGTGCGGATATGGTAGAGGGCAAGTGGTTCCAGCCGGGAAGTGATGCGCCGGAGGCGTTTGCCATCCGGGAGGCGGTATTCGGCCGCGGACAGGATGCGCTGGATGGCATGGCCTGGAATGTGCTGGTATGGCACGGCGGAAAGGCGGCGGCCACAGGCCGGCTGTGGTGGCAGGATGGGGCCTTTTGGCTGGGAGACGTGGCGGTGCTGCCGGAGCTTCGCGGTCAGCGCCTTGGCGACCTGACGCTGCGGCTGCTTCTTTTCAAGGCGGAAACCCACGCCGCCCGGCTGATCCGCCTGGAAGCCCCGCAGGATACCATGCCCTTCTTCGCGCGGCTGGGCTTCCAGCCGGAAGGGGAGGCGCGGCAGGGCCTTCAGCCTATGCTGCTGCGCGGCGAGAATCTATGCCTGGACACCTGCAAGGGCTGCCGCAAGGACTGCCCCAACCGCCGGGATTAGGCTTTTTTGAGCCCCTCGGCACGGCGGCGGCAGATGAGGGTCATGGCCCCCAGCAGCGCCATGCACAGAGTCATCACGCTGTAATAGAGCAGCTTCAGGGAACCGCGGTCCACGCGGAACTCCATCACTACGCCCACGCCCACCAGGAGCAGGGCAAAAAGCCACAGCAGCAGCTGGCGGCTTTTTTTCATGCCGCCCCTTTTCGCAAGCCGTCTTGAGCAGACGAGCAGCGCGGCCAGCACCATCAGCAGGTATACCACCTGCTGGATGCGCACGAAATGCACCACCATGTGACCGTCGTTGCGCAGACTTTCCAGAATCACCTGCGCGCAGCCCAGTAGCGTCAGCGAGGTCAGGCACAGGTCGCCGGAGGGAAGCTCCCAGCCCCGGCGGCACATCCACACCGTCAGGATGATGAACAGCGCTCCGGCCATCACGGCCTGATACAGGTAGACCGGGTGAACCATGTCGCCCATACCGTCGCTGACCCCAAGAAAGGCCAGCACTCCGCTGATGGGCCGGCCCAACCCCAGGCCGGTACCGCGCTCCATCAGGCACAGAAGCATCAGCCCCAGGGGCGCGCCGTAGCCCACCGCGTCCAGCAGACGGCCCCGGAGAAGCTTCGTCCACTTCTCTGCAAGGAGCGCCGCCAGCAGAAGCCCCGCCAGCGCGCCGGTGACGGAATATCCCCCGTCCCAGAAGCGCAGGGCCAGGGCGGGGTTGCTCAGGGTGGTGAGGTAATAGGTGCAGTTCGCCAGCACGAAAAACAGCCGGGAGCACAGCCACGCCATGGGCAGGGCCAGCACCGTGAGGCGGATGAAGGGCCCGTAGCCCGTGCCTGTCTGACGGCACCACAGCGCAGCGCCGACAAGGCACCACAGCATCGCCAGGGCGCAGGCCGCGCCAAAGCCTGTGACGGGAATCCCCAGGATGGTCAGCAGCGTCTGATCCATGGCTTACTCCTTATCTGCGCCGTCCAGGCCGAAGTCGAT
>CAMDVP010000235.1 GCA_945877525.1 uncultured Clostridia bacterium
GCATAGTCCGCGCCGCCCCGCCGTATGCTATGCGTGAGGTGATGTGCATGTCGGAGGCCGTGCGCCGCCCCGGATGGAAGGGGCTTGCGCTGATTCTTGCCCTCACGCTGCTTTCCGGCGCCGCTGCGGGGTTTCTGAACCGGGATGGTATGCAGCGATACACGGCTCTTGTCAAGCCGGCTTTTGCGCCGCCGGGATGGGTATTTCCCGTGGTCTGGACGCTTCTGTACGCCGCCATGAGCGTGTCGCTTTGGCTGGCGCTGCGCGAAGGCCGGCCATGGTGGAAGTTGCTGCTGGTGTATATCGTGCAGCTTGCGGTCAATCTGGCATGGCCCTTCCTGTTTTTCACGCTGGGAGCGCTGGGACTGTCCTTCTGGTGGCTGCTGCTGCTCCTGATGCTGATTATCCTGCTGATGCTGGTCACCTTTCCGCGGAGTGCTCCAGCCGGATGGCTGCTTGTGCCCTATGCGGCCTGGGTCAGTTTCGCGGGGGTGCTGAATTTTACCGTCGCACGGCTGAACCCATAAGCAAACACGTGGCCGCAGCTCCTGTGATGAGCCGCGGCCGCGTGTCTTCATGTCTGATGATAGATGCGCTTCAGTTCCCGGGTCATGCTGCCGTCCTCCGCATAGACAATCAGGGGCGGCTCAGGATGCAGCATGGGACGCGCATCCTTCATGGCCTCAATCAGCACCAGGTTAGCGGGTTTGTCCGCCGCGGGATAAACCAGGCGAAAGCGCTTGGGCGTGAGGTGCGCGCGCTCCATGGCGGTCATCATTTCCAGCATCCGCGGCGCGGGATATACCACCGCCAGCTTGCCCTTGCCCCGCAGCAGCCGCCATGCCATGGCGAGCCACGCAGAGAGTCCCTCCTCGCCCTGGTGCCGTGCCAGGCTCAACGCGTCCGACGGATTTCGCAGGGTGGTGCCCGGCACACCGTAGGGCGGGTTGCACACGATGCTTCCCAGCGAACCGGGCCGTACCGCCTCGTCCGCCCGCTCCACGGGCAGGGCATGGACGGTCACCCGCTCTTCCAAACCGTTCAGGCGCATGGTTCGCCGCGCCATATCGGCCATGTCCTCCTGCAGTTCAAAGGCGTCATAATGCCGCCCCTTGCCCCGGCCCAGCAAAAGCAGCGGCAGAATGCCCGTGCCCGTGCCAAAGTCCGCCGCGTCCTCCCCCGAACCCACCCGGGCAAAGTCCGCCAGCAGCACCGCGTCCATGCCAAAGCGGAACCCCCGCTCCTTTTGCAGTATGCGCATACCGCCCAGCTGCAGTTCGTCCAGGCGCTCGCCGGGTTTCATCAGCTCCATGGTCTTGTCCTTTCTTACGGCGCTTCATCCTGCAAATACCGGGCCATCACCCAGCCGGACAGCGATTCATAATTGATCTGGCACCAGCCGTCCTGCTCCTGCTCCACCTTCACCCGCGCGCCCCGGGGGATAATCCCCATCACCCTCGCGTCAGCGGAGGGAGTTTCCCGCAGATTCAGCCCGCCCGAAGGCGTAACCACATACCGCAGGTTGCCGCGCTCCTGTGTTGGCTCGGTGAAGGTCAGATACTGGGTGCGCACATAGCCCGTCTCCTGACCATAGGTGACCTTGCACCAGGCGGAGGCTCGAATCAGCACTGTCACCTGCCCGCCCTGGGGAATGGTGCAGAGAATGCGTGCGTCCGCGTCGGCGGTTTCCCGCAGGTTCAGCCCGCCCGCCCCGGTGGATACCCAGGCGGTTTCGGGCGTGTACGCTTCGTTCTCCTCAAGATCAAGGAATTTCGTCATCACATAGCCCGTCCATTCGTTCCAGCGGACGCGGCTCCATTCGGTATAGCGGGTAATCAGCTGCACGGTGGCGCCGTCGGGAATCACTGCCAGCACCCTGGCCGTGCTGTTGGCAGTTTCCCGCAGGTTTAGCCCTCCGCCTCCGGTGGATACCAGCACTTCCTGCGTGGGATATCCCTCGATGGCCGGAGGCATGCCGCCGGAGGATGCGCCATCCTGACCTTCGTCGGGCTTCTCGTCCGTCACGGTAAGGTAGCGTTCCATCACATAGCCTGTTTTGCCGCCATAGCTCACACGGCACCAGCCGTTTTCCCTACTGATAATTTCCAGCACCGTGCCCTTAGGAATGCTCAGCAGCACCCGCGCGTCCGCCGAAGCCGTTTCCCGCAGATTCAGCCCGCCGGATGGCGTGGTCACCCGGACATAGACGGCCGTTTCTTCCGGCGGCGCGGCAGCCAGACCATCCATGCGCAAATAGACCGTCATTACATAGCCCATCGTATCGGCATAGATCACCTGCGTCCACTTGTCGCCCTGGGAAACCACGCCTACCCGTGCGCCCCGGGGAATCTGCATCAGCACGCTGCTGCCGGTTGTGGCCTGACGGCGCAGATTCAGCGGGCCGGAGGCAGTGTTCACCGTGGCATATCCGATTATCTGCGCCTGCTGTTCATCCTCCGGGAAGGCCAGGTATTTTGTCATGACATAGCCTTGCACGCCGCCATAGCGCACGGCGCTCCACTCGCTGCCCCGGGCAGTGACAACGATGCTTTCACCCCTGGGCAGGGCCGACAGCACAGCGGAGGAGGTGCTGGGCTGGGCGCGCAGGTTCAGCGAGGTGGATGCGGTGCGAACCACCGCCTCCACTTCTCCGCTGCCCAGGGTCGGCGCTTCCTCCTCCGGTCCGCTTTCCGTACCCGTCTGCCCGATGGACAGATATTTCGTCATGACATAGCCCTGCAGTTCCTCCGCCTGCACCAGGCACCAGCTGCCGTCGTTGGACAAAACCGTCACGGCCTGTCCCTGGGGCAATGTGGTCAGCACCCGGCTGGTGGTGGAGGCTGCTTCACGAAGATTCACCGTGCCGCCGGAGGGCAGGCTGACTGTCGCCCCGGTGACGCTCTCCCCGCCGGACTGCCCCGGATAGCTGCCGCTGAGGGTAAGGAAGTCCATGGAGGCCCAGCCCACTGACGCGCCGTACTGCACCCGCGCCCAGCTGCCCGACACCTCAAACACGCACAGCACCGACCCGCCCGGAATGGCCCCCAGCACCTTGCCGCTGTATGAGGCCGCGTCCCGCAGATTCAGCTTGCCGCTGCAATGCACCGTGGCCCATTGGCTGATGGCGGTGGGCGTTTCGGTGGAGGTAGCGGGCGGCGTGCCGGAAAACCGCAGCGCTGCGGTGGGCGCATAGCCCACCACCTCGCCCAGGCAGACAAGGGTCCAGCTTTCCCCCCTGGCCAGCACCGTCAGCGGCGCGCCGTTAACCACGCTGATGAGCACGGATGCATTGCCATCGGCGGCGCTGCGGATGGCCAGGCTGTCCTGCACGCCGGAAAGGCTCACCGTAGCCGCGGCAGCGGAGGCCGTTACATCAGCCGGCTTCTCCGTATTGACGATAGTATCGTTTCCGCCGCTCTCGATGGCAGAGAGAATGGTGTGGGTAAAGGTGTACTGCACCCTTCGGCATCCCTCATAGTAGAATCCGAGAATCTGGTCATAGGTATAGCCCATGGAGCCCATCTGCATGGCGCCACGCTGGCTCATGCCGATGCCATGGCCGAAGCGCCGGGCCACCACACGCCAGCTTCCGCTGCCGCCCTCCACCGACCACAGCTCGTTTTGCGTGCTGTTGATGCTCATGCCCAGGGCGCTTTCCAATTCGGAAAAAATGTCAAAGGTCAGCGTCAGCGCACAGGCTGCGCCTCCCGCCTGTACCGCAACGTCAAAGTCCAGCCTGGTATACAGCCGGCTGGGGGAAGGATATTTGGGGGTATGGGGTGTAATGCCGTCAATGCGCGTTATCTGCAGGTTCTGGGTGCTTTTTCCCATGGCCTGCAGCGCCGCGCGTGCCTTGTCCAAGAGCAGGCTCTTCAGTGTCGCGTTCTGTCTGCTGTCAGCATTATCCGCATACACCGTCACCGAGCGCTGCACCGAGGCCGTGTTCATACGGTCAAAGGGGTCGTCCTTGACGGTCAGGTAATTATGGCTGGAGGAATTCCACAGATTCTTCGCGGATTCCGTCTGCCCGCCATTGGAAGCGGTATAGTAGGTGCCGGTGAGGCTTGAGCCGTTCATCAGCACAATGCCGCGGGTCGCATCCACGGCTCCGGTGCAGTTGATGGTGCCGTCGGAATTGCCGTAATACACCTGGTCGCTGGTCGTATCCACCACATCGTAAAGCGAGGCGGCGCGGGTGTTCATCTTGTTCAGGGTATAGGTGCGGGCAGCCACGGCCTGGGCCTTGAGCGCCTCCGCGGGGGCAGAGTCGCCCATTTCATAGGGAAGCACGCCGTAGAGGTAATACTCAATATACACATGCACCACGGGATACAGCCGGTAGCTTCCCCCGGAAAGCTGCGCCGTCAGGCGAAGGTCGCCGGGGTACAGATTGCCCAGCATGCGGGACTGGGCGATTTTCACCCCGCTGCCGCCGCTGGCCGCATGGCGCCTGAAGGCCATTTCCTTACCC
>CAMDVP010000236.1 GCA_945877525.1 uncultured Clostridia bacterium
AGATCAGCTGCACGTCGTTGTCCAGGGGGCGCTGCATGGCCAGCTGGGTGAAGGAGTCCACAAATTCGTCAATGGCCCGGTAGCTGGAGCCCTGGGCGATGCGGTTGAGCATGTTGAACACAATGGAGCAGCTGACGCCCGCCACCGAGGTGCCGAAGGCGAACTGCATGCCGCTCAGCAGCGTGGGAATGCCGGCAATAATATTGTCCGAATTGGAAAAGTCCAGCCCGGACAGGCCGCTCATCATACCCATAAAGGTACCCAGGATGCCCAGGGAGGTGAGCAGGCTGGGAATCATCTCCGCCAGGGTGGCGTTGCCGGGGCCGTGGGTCACGGTATCGTCGTTGATGTAGTCCTCCACGTTGCAGGGCAGGCCGCGGCGGTCCAGCTGCTCGGCGTTCTGCAGAAAGCGCATCCAGTAGCCCTTCAGGCGGCGGCCCATGAAGCGGCTCTCCTGCCACACGGGCTTTTCACGCTTGCTGCCCGCGTCGTCCTGCAGGCGGCGAATGGCCCGGTGCAGCGCATGGGTGGTGTTCCAAAGGGGAAGCAGGCACTTGATGACGCCAATCACGGTGACAATGGCAATGGCCGCATAGACCAGGATATTCGACAGATTGGGAATGGCTTGCGTCATGCGGGTCAAAACAGGCATCGTTCTACCTCCTTGGTGAAAACTGATTCTATTGTACATGATTTTTTTCAAAATGTAAATCAACAGCTTGTAAACATTACAGAAATATGACAGATCCTTCGGTGTTCATCGGCGGCCCGTGCGCATAGAATGAATCGGAAGAGAGGGATAGCCATGCAGAGCGGATGGGGAAGGGAACCGGGACGCAGATGCTACAAGCAGGGCAGCGCCGGACTGACCATTGCCGGGGCGGTGCTGATTGCCCTGGGGCTGCTGCTTTTGTTTTTGTGCATACCGGGGTGGGCATGGGCGGCGCTGGCGGGGCTTGTGTTCATCGGCGCGGGATACCTGCTCCTTCGCCTGGGCAGGGCCGGGAGGTGAAAAGAATGGGTGTGCGGATGGTGTGCGTCAAGTGTCCGAAGGGACTGAGCGGACTGATGCGGCTGCTGATGCGCAAAAAAAACAGAAAAAGTACATGAGGAGGCCTTCCGCGGCTGCCGCCCGCATGGGGGAAGCGTTCGGCCGGCCCTTGACATCGGGCGGCGGCCATGGTATGATGGGTGCGGTTTCCCAATGACATAATCCATGGAATCAGAGGCGCATTTTTCATGAGTATCCCGGTGGAGGACGGAGCATCCTGTGAATCCGGGGGAAAGGGAACGATGCCGAAAGCCGGACAGCAGCTTCATGGTTCGGCTTGGGCGCGGGGTGAACAGGTCCGCGACTGTCATCGGGCGCATGCCCGGCGGAGCGCTGATTTCGGCGGCTTGGTTGGCTGTGCTGTGGGCACGGCTGCCTTGCCGGGCGCACCGCAGGCATGGCTTGGGGTGATTTTTTCTATATCCTGATACTGCGACGAGGAAGGATGACAAGCATGGACAAGTATCGCGTGGGCATCGTTGGCGCAACGGGCATGGTGGGACAGCGGTTCATTTCGCTTCTGAAGGATCACCCCTGGTTCCAGGTGACCTGCGTGGCGGCCTCCGCCCGCAGCGCGGGAAAGACCTATCGTGAGGCAGTGGGAAACCGCTGGGCCTTTGACTGGGAAATTCCGTCCGATGTGGCGGACATGGTGGTGCTGGACGCCTCTGAAATTGACAAGGTGGGAGAAAGCGTCGATTTTGTGTTCTGCGCCGTGGACATGAAGAAGGATGAAATCCGTGCGCTGGAGGAAAGCTATGCCCGGCATGAAATCCCCGTGGTAAGCAACAACAGCGCCTGCCGCGGACTGGAGGACGTGCCCATGGTGGTGCCGGAGATCAATGCGGATCATCTGCGGGTGATTGAGCACCAGCGCCGCCGCCTGGGCTGCGAGCATGGCTTTATTGCGGTGAAGCCCAACTGCTCCATCCAGAGCTACGTTCCCGCCCTGACGCCCCTGCTTGATTTTGAGCCGGAGAAGGTCAGCGTATGCACCTATCAGGCCATCAGCGGCGCAGGCAAGACCTTCAAGACCTGGCCGGAGATGATGGACAATGTAATCCCCTACATCGCCGGGGAGGACGAAAAGAGTGAGCTGGAGCCCCTCAAGCTGTGGGGCCATGTGGAGGAACGTGCAGACGGTCCGGTCATCGTCAATGCGGCGTCTCCCACCATCAGCGCCCAGTGCCTGCGGGTGGCCGCCTCCGATGGACATATGGCCGCCGTGAGCGTCTCTTTCAAAAACAAGCCTTCCAAGGACGAAATCATCCGCCGCTGGAACAGCTTTGAAACCGAGGCCCAGCGCCTGGAGCTGCCCAGCGCGCCCAAGCCCTTCCTGCAGTATTTCGACGATCCCAGCCGTCCTCAGACCCGCCTCGACCGTGACTTCCAGGGCGGCTTTGGCGTGTCCATCGGCCGGCTGCGGGAGGACAAGATCTTCGACTACCGCTTCGTCTGCCTCAGCCATAACACCGTGCGCGGCGCGGCAGGCGGCGGCATTCTGACCGCGGAGCTGCTTTGCCGGAAGGGCTACATCCGGCGCCGCGGCTGAACACCAATTTTCACAGGAGGAATGCCAGCATGAAACCCTTGTTTACAGGCTGCGGAACCGCGCTGATCACCCCCTTCAAAAACGGAGAGGTGGACTATGAATCCCTCGACCGGCTGGTGGAGGATCAGATTGCTCATGGTGTGAGCGCGCTGATTGCCGCGGGCACCACGGGCGAACCCTCCACCATGACCTGGGAGGAGCATTTGTCCGTGATCCGCCGGGTGGTGGAAAAGGCCGACCACCGGGTGCCCGTCATCGCGGGCACGGGCAGCAACGCCACCAGCGAGGCGGTGTACGCCGCCAGGCATGCCAAGGAATTCGGCGCGGATGCGCAGCTGGTGGTGACTCCTTATTATAACAAGACCAGCCAGCAGGGTCTGATCGCCCACTACAACGCCATTGCCGACGCGGCCACCCTGCCGGTGATCGTCTACAACGTACCCAGCCGCACCGGGCTGAACATCGGCCCGGAAACCATGGCGCAGATATGCAGGCATGAAAACGTCATTGCCGTGAAGGAAGCCAATCCCAACGTGGCCGAGGCCATGGAGAAGATTCGCCTGTGCGGCGAATACGTGGACTTCTACTGCGGCAGCGACGAACTGATTCTTCCCATGATGGCCTGCGGCTTCAAGGGCGTGATTTCCGTTCTGTCCAACGTGATGCCCGCTGAAACCTCCGAAATGGCGGCGCTGGCCCTCCAGGGCAAAAACAAGGAGGCTGCGGACATTCAGCTGCGGCTGCTGCCGTTTATCAACGCGCTGTTCAGCGAGACCAGCCCCATTCCCGTCAAGGCCGCCATGGCCCGCATGGGCATGTGCGAGGACGAGGTGCGCCTGCCCCTGGTGCCCATGCAGCCCGGCCCCCGGGAAAAGATGTATGCCATCATGCGCGACCTGGGGCTGATTGCCTGAGAAAGGAAGCATACCGATGAAGATTCTCATCAGCGGCGCGGCGGGCCACATGGGCCGCGAGGTGGCCGCTCAGGCCGGGTCTGCCGGGATCAAGGTTGCCGGCGGCGTGGATGTGGCTGACGTGCAGGCGGACTTCCCTGTCTGGGCAGACTTTACGCAGGCTCCGGCAGTGGACTGCATTGTGGATTTCTCCCGCCCAGCAAGCCTGGATGGGCTGCTGGCCTATGCAGTGCAAAACCGCATTCCCGCCGTGCTGGCGACCACCGGCTATGACGAGGCGCAGTTGGCGGCGATCGACGAGGCGGCAAAGGTCATCCCCATTTTCCGCTCGGCCAACATGAGCGTGGGCATCGCGCTGCTCCGCGCCCTGTCCCGCAAGGCGGCTCAGGTGCTGGGAGACGACTTCGACGTGGAAATTGTTGAGGCCCATCACAACCGCAAGGCCGACGCTCCCAGCGGCACCGCGCTGATGCTCTATGACGCGGTGAAGGACGCCTATAATGCCCCCCGCGAGGCGGTCTATGGCCGCCATGGCCGTGAATGCCACCGTGACCATAACGAGATTGGCCTGCATGCCCTGCGGGGCGGCACGGTGACCGGCGAGCACGAGGTGTGCTTCTTCGGCCCCTCCGAGCGCATTACCCTGCGGCACAGCGCCGAAAACCGCAGCGTCTTTGCCCAGGGAGCGCTCAGGGCCGCGGCGTTCCTGCCGGGCAAGGCCCCGGGACTGTACACCATGGATGATGTGGTGGGGGAAATCTGATGAACAGGGGGTCGCTAAACGGGCGACCCTTTTTTTGTTGCAAAGAAAATGCGGAGACACCCGTTTGGGCGTCTCCGCATGCAGCCTGTT
Organism: uncultured Clostridia bacterium; assembly: GCA_945877525.1. Taxonomy (GTDB): domain Bacteria; phylum Bacillota; class Clostridia; order Christensenellales; family Aristaeellaceae; genus UBA11524. The sequence goes on from CAMDVP010000236.1 coordinate 4,371, forward strand.
AAAAAAGTCCCGGGAGGTGTCGGAGGGCTCGCAAGCCCTCTGACTGCAATCGTATCCGGCGGCTTTGCC
>CAMDVP010000237.1 GCA_945877525.1 uncultured Clostridia bacterium
GGCCTTCGGCCGCGACGATTGAGGCTGCGGACGCCGCCCGCAGGCGCGAAACCTCCGCCTTCAGCAAAGCAACCGTTTTAAGCGAGAACAGTATTATTCAAAAAACGCGGCCTCACTCCTGTAGAAACCAGGAGCGAGGCCGCGTGAGCGCTATTCTTTTATCCATTCCTCGGGAAACTTCCCGGATACCCGGAAACATTTCCCCATCAGGGATTACTTCGTCATCTCGTCGTAGTCGATCTTGGCGTTGGCGTCTTCCACCCACTGGGCCAGGGCCTCGTCGTAGGTGGTGTTCTGCTTTTCGGTCAGCAGGCTGTCGTGCAGCTCCTCGCGCACGTCGGCCAGGTCAACCGGACCCTCCTGCACATCGGAGGTGTACTGGATGATGTAATAGCCATATACGCCTTCGGTCTTGGGGGAAACGTCGCCCACCTTTTCCAGGGCCATGGCAGCGGCGGTGAAGGCCGCGTCAAAGCTGGAGAAGTTCTCGCACACGGCATAGCCGGTCTTGGCGGTGTCGCGGCCCTCCTGCATGCCGGGATCCTGGGTCTTCTCAGCCATCAGTGCATCCCAGTCAGCGCCCTCGGCCAGCTGGGCCAGCACCGCGTCGGTTTCCTCGTCAATGTTGGCAAAGGCGTTCGCCTTGGCGGCGGCCAGCTCGGCTTCATAGTAGGCCTGCAGAGCCTTGGCCTCGGCCAGCTGAGTGGCCAGATCGGCAACGTCCTCGCTCTGCTCCTCGGTGAAGGCGGCAGTGGAGGTCACGGTGGGGTCGCCCTCGCCCTCGGCGGGGGTCACAGTGGCCGTTACCTGAGCGGCCAGGGCGTCGGCATCCGCCACGCCCGCATTCGTCAGGCTGGTGGTCAGGGTGGACACGCTGGTGTTCTGGGCGGACAGCCTGGTGTTCAGGCCGTCGATCACGGTCTGGTCGTCCTCGTGGAACTTAATGAGGATCTGCTTGACCATGCGGTAGCCGGCGGGCCGGTAATACACGGTGGAACCGTTGTTCACGCTGGAACCGTAGGCGCTCAGGTTGCTTTCGTAGGAGGTCTTGGCTTCCTCTACCTTGCTGTCAAAGTCGGCCTGGATTTCCTCGTCGGAAACGGTCACATCCTTTACCGTGTCAGTGCGCAGCTTTTCCTGGTTGAAGGCGGTGGTCTGGTCCACGGCCACGGCGTCGCGGGTCAGGCCCAGCTCGTCAGCCTTGGCTTCCAGGGCGGCGGTGAGCTCGTCGCCTTCCAGCTCGGTGTCGGCAAAGTAGGTGGACTTCACGCTGTCCAGGTTGCTCTGCCAGGCTTCTTCAATCTTCTGATCCAGCTCGGCCTGCTCCTCGGCGGTCAGCTGATCCAGGCCCAACTCCTGCACCTTCTGGTTCTTCACGGCGTCCTCGACCAGGTAATTGACCACGCTCTCCCGGGCGTCGGCAATGTTCTGGGCGTCGGTGGGGTCATAGCTCATGCCGAACATGGAATAGAGGTAGGACATGTAGGCCAGCTGATAATCCACCTGGTCCTGTACCTCGCCCTTGGTGTACACGGTGTCGCGGACGCGGATGACCTCAGTTGCACGGTCCACGGCCTCGTCCTTTTCGATCAGCGCGCAGCCGGACAGCAGCAGGGCCACAGCCAGCAGGCACGCAAGCAGCGCTTTCTTGTGCATCGGAACTTCTCTCCCTATTCTGAAGAATTTGGGTCACTTTGTGTATTATACCCCATGAGGGGCCTCCATGGCAAGCCGAATCCTGTTTTTTCTTGTGAAGATTCAATGAACAGCGGGCAATTGATCCCGAAGTCCGTACTTCTTTTTCAGGTAGCCGTCCAGGTTGCCGTATTCGCTGACGGTGATTTCCTCAATGCCCAGGCGCTTCATGGCGCTGGTAAGGATGCAGATGCCGTGCACCACGATATCCGCCCGGTGGGGCTGCAGGCCGGGCAGGTGCAGCCGCTCCTCCATGGGCATGTCGGAAAGCAGCAGGGCCTTTTCCTCCACCTGGGAAAGGGTGAGGCGGGTGCCGTGCATGTAGGTGCGGTCGGTCCAGCGGATGCCCTTGACCATGGCTGCCAGAGTGGTGAAGGTGCCTCCCGTGCCGATCCACTTGTCCGGCAGGCGCAGGGTAGGGTGAAGCATCAGCTTGCGTTCCAGAATGTCCGCGGCCATGGCCTCCACCGCGGGTAGATCGCCGTGTCCCGTGATGGGAATCTGCCGGAACAGCCGCACCGCGCCCATCTGACAGCTGAAGGCGCATACCAGCTGATCGCCCTGCCCCACCACCACCTCGGTGGAGCCGCCGCCGATGTCGATCACGCCGCTGTATCCGCCGTCCGTGGCGCCCAGGAAAGACAGGGCGGCCTCCTCCTCGCCAGAGCAGATTTCCAGCTCAACCCCGGCGCTTTCCCGCAGCAGGGCGGCAAACTCGGCCTGATTGGACGCATCCCGGGTGGCGGAGGTGGCAAACAGATGCACCTGCGCCGCGCCGTCTTCCCGGGCCTCCCGGGCCATGCGGGCCACGGCGGCGGCGGTGGACTGCATGGATTCCTCGCTCAGGCGGCGGGAAGCGTTCAGCCCGGCGAAAAGGCGGGTGCCTTCCCTGTCCCTGCGAAGGCGGCGAAAGGCCGTGCCTTCCGTCTCGATCAGCAGCATGCGCACAGAATTGGAGCCGATACCAATGGCGGCAACCTTCATGGCGTATCCTCCGTTTCTCCTGTATTGCCCGGAAATGCGGGTGTAGCAAAAAGGACGCCTGCGACGCACAGACGTCCTTAATATACCATTTCCTGCATCAGAATCTTCAGTTCTTCCTCGGTATAGCCCTCCAGAGCGTCGGGGTTGACCACCTCAAAGCGGATTTCCCCGGGCTTGAGGAAGGCAAATACGGTGCTGGCGCGGCTTTAGATGTAGCTGGAGGAGCCCACCTGGGCAAGAGCGGGGGTCAGCTCCAGCTGGCTTTTCTGCAGGCGGGCAAAGGCGGCCTGCAGACTGGCCTCCTGGGCCTGGGCGGCGGCCAGATCCTGCTGATTGCGCCAGAAGGCCCAGCCGAAGGCGGCCACCAGCACCGCGCAGACCACCGCCATGGCGCGCCACCTGATCACAATGCGATCCATTGCCCTTCACTCCCTTGCCGCGCCGGAGGAAGCATCCTCCCGCTTTTGTACAGAACAGTTCGCGCCCGGAGCGGTTTTTCCTTCTTTTGGACGGGCGGAATCACGGATTTTTTCCGCGGCCCAGGCGATCAGGTGGAAAAGCCCCTCCACCACGAAGAAGGCCCCCGCCAGGTAAAGCACCAGCCCCGTTACCAGGCCAAGCAGCCCGTAGCCCCGAAGTCCGATGCGCAGGCGCAGCAGCACCGTCAGCGTCATCGCCAGCCCCGCCAGGGCCGTCAGCACATCCCACACAATGGACACGACCCGATGCCGCCGCCGGATCCATCTTCCCGCATGAAGCAGAAGCCCCAGCGCCCAGCCGCACAGCGCCAGGGCCAGAAACGCCTGCTCCTGCCCCTGCTTTGCAAACAGCGCTTCCAGCATCATCCCAGCGCCCTGCGGAAAAATCCGCCCCTGCGCTTGACGCCAGGGCCGTCGTAGGCCGCGCTGTCGATGGAGCCCTCCACCGTCAGCCGGCCCTCCTCCAGCTGCAGGCTGGCCACATGCAGCCCGCTGCCTGTGAGAATCAGCCGTCCGCCGTGGGTGTGCAGGATGACGGCCGTTTCGTCAAAGCTCTCCACATCCGTTACGCCGGTGATGGCGGCCCGTCCCCGCCTTTCAAGGGTCATGCCGTAGCTTTTTTCCGCAGCGGCGCTTTCCTCGCGATTCATGCGCATCCCTCCCGGAACTATCCTATGCGGAGGAAGGGCGCTTTAACCCGAAAGACTTATCGGCCCAGATGCTCCTGCCAGGCCCGCTGTACGCTTTCCAGGCAGGCCAGATAGCGGGCGCTGTGCTCGGTTTCCCACAGGGCGCACTCGGCCAGACGGGCCTCCTGCTCAAACAGGCCCGCGAAATCCCGCGCCTTTCGGGCGGCGTCCAGGCCCTCGGCAGTCACGTCCGCCGCCTGACCCAGCTGCTGCAGGTTCTCCACGCAGGCTTCCAGCAGCTGGGCAATGGACTGGTCGAAGTCCTCTCTTTCGAGGGTGACTTCCAGCCTGCGCAGGCGCTCTATGGCCTCCTCCGGGGGATAGCCGTATTCATACTGATGCAAAAGCCACAGCCAGCACTCGGCCATACGATCCCAGTTTTCAAGGGTCTGACCGCCGGTGAAGATCATCAGCCCCTTGTCCCTGGCAAAGTCCCAGCCTGCCCGCAGGGCCAGCATGGGCAGCCGGTCGCAGCGGCGGTGCAGGTTCAGCCAGTCTTCCGGCTGAAAGGGGGTGTCGCTGTCATAGGCAAAGGTGGCCGTCCACAGTCCGCAGGGCTCCCGGCGCATGACATAGCGGCAG
>CAMDVP010000238.1 GCA_945877525.1 uncultured Clostridia bacterium
GTCAACGAGATTCCCGACGGCGGCGACATCATTGCCCAGAAGGCAGTGAATGTCGAGCCCGGCGACACCCCCGAAACCCTGCAGCGGCGCGTGATGGAGCAGGCCGAGTGGCTGCTTCTGCCCCGGGCTGTGGAGGACGTGGCGAAAGCACTGGAGGAATAAGCGATGCAGACCTTTGACCTGAACAGGCTTCTTTCTGAAAACACCTATCCCGGACGCGGCATTGTGCTGGGCATGGACGACAGGGGCGAGAACGCCGTGATCGTCTACTTTATCATGGGCCGCAGCGAGAACAGCCGCAACCGCGTGTTTGTGGAGAAGGACGGGGGCATCATCACCCGCGCCTTCGACGAGAGCAAAATGGTAGATCCCAGCCTGATTATCTACGCCCCGGTTCGTCTTTTCGATGACAGCGTGGTGGTGACCAATGGTGACCAGACCGACACCGTGGTGGAATACCTGCGCAAGGGCTTCACCTTCGAGGCTGCGCTGCGCACCCGCTGCTTTGAGCCGGACGCCCCCAACTACACCCCCCGCATCAGCGGCATGGTGACCCGTGCGGGTGGAAAGCTGGCCTACCGGCTGTCCATTCTCAAGTCTGACGCGGGCGATCCCGAGGCGCCCCAGCGGTTCTTCTATGAATATACCCCCAGGGCCGGGGTGGGGCATTTCATCCACACCTACCGCTGCGATGGCAATCCCATTCCCTCCTTTGAGGGCGAGCCGGAGAAGGTGGCCCTTTCCGGGGACATCGACACGCTGACCGAAAACGTGTGGAACAGCCTGAACCCCGACAACAAGGTGAGCCTCTTTGTGCGCTATGTGAATGTGAAGACCGGCGAGGCGCAGACCCGCATCGTCAACAAGAACGTGTGATTTCCGGAGGAATGAACCATGGCACAGGAGATGGAACTGAAATACGGCTGCAACCCCAACCAGAAGCCCTCCCGCATTTTCATGGAGGAGGGCGAGCTGCCCCTTGAGGTGCTCAACGGCAAGCCTGGCTATATCAACTTCCTGGACGCGCTCAACGGCTGGCAGCTGGTCAGCGAGCTCAAGCGCGCCACCGGTCTGCCCGCGGCGGCATCCTTCAAGCATGTGAGCCCCGCCGGCGCGGCGGTGGGCCTGCCGCTGAGCGACACCCTGCGGAAGATTTACTTCGTGGGCGATGCGGAGCTGTCCCCGCTGGCATGCGCCTACGCTCGGGCCCGCGGCGCTGACCGCATGAGCTCCTTCGGTGACTGGATCAGCCTGTCCGACGAGTGCGACAAGGCCACTGCCCTGCTCATCAAGCCCGAGGTATCTGACGGCATCATCGCCCCCGGCTATACCGACGAGGCCCTCGAAATTCTCCGGGCCAAGAAGAAGGGCAACTACAACATCGTGAAAATCGACCCCGCCTACCGTCCCGCGCCCATCGAGCGCAAGCAGGTGTTCGGCGTGACCTTCGAGCAGGGCCGCAATGAGTTTGTTATTGACGACGCGCTGCTGGGCGACATCGTGACCCGGAATCACGACCTGCCCGAGAGCGCCCGCCGCGACCTGATTATTGCCCTGATTACCCTGAAGTACACCCAGTCCAACTCCGTGTGCTACGCCAAGGACGGCCAGGCCATCGGCATTGGTGCGGGCCAGCAGAGCCGCATCCACTGCACCCGCCTGGCCGGCCAGAAGGCCGACAACTGGCTGCTGAGGCAGCATCCACGGGTGCTGGAGCTGCCCTTTGTGAAGGGTCTGGGCCGTGCCGACCGGGACAACACCATCGACGTGTTCATCTCCGACGAGCCCGATGAGGTGCTGGCCGAGGGCCGCTGGCAGCGCTTCTTCACCGAAAAGCCCCAGCCCCTCACCCGGGAAGAAAAGCGCGCCTGGCTGGATCAGCAGACCGGCGTGGCCCTGGGAAGCGACGCGTTCTTCCCCTTCGGGGACAACATCGAGCGCGCCCACCGCTCCGGCGTGTGCTATGTGGCCCAGCCCGGCGGATCCATCCGCGACGATCAGGTGATCGAAACCTGCGATCTGTACAATATGGTGATGTGCTTCACCCACATGCGGCTGTTCCATCATTAATAATCTTCGGGGAAAGGGCGGATAGGGCTCTTTTCCCTGTTTTTGCGGAGGAAAGGATATGAAGGTACTGATCGTGGGCGGCGGCGGACGCGAGCATGCCATTGCCGCGAAGATTGCGGAAAACCCTGATGTTACCAGGCTTTACGCTGCGCCCGGCAACGGCGGCATGGCCACCCTGTGCGAGCTGGTGCCCCTCAAGGCCACCGATGTGACGGGCATTACCGCCTTCTGCAAGGAGCAGAAGATGGACTATGTGGTGGTGGCCCCGGACGATCCGCTGTGCCTGGGCCTGGTGGACATGCTCCGGGAAGCGGGCATTCCCGCCTTCGGCCCGGACAAGAAGGCCGCCATCATTGAGGGCAGTAAGGTGTTCTCCAAGAACCTGATGAAGAAATACGGCATACCCACCGCCGCCTACGAGACCTTCGACGATTATGACCGGGCGGTCAGCTACCTGAACGCCCAGCCGGAGGGACGCTTTGTGGTGAAGGCCGACGGTCTGGCCCTGGGCAAGGGCGTGATTCTGTGCGCCAACCGGGACGAGGCTCTGGAAGCCGTGGGCACCATGATGAAGCACCATGCCTTCGGCGCGTCGGGCAGCCGGGTGGTGATTGAGGAATTCCTGGAGGGCCCGGAGGTTTCCGTGCTGGCCTTTACCGACGGCAAGGTCATCCGTCCCATGGTGTCCAGCATGGATCACAAGCGCGCGCTGGATAACGACGAGGGCCTGAACACCGGCGGTATGGGCACCATCGCCCCCAACCCCTGCTACACCCCCGAGGTGGCGGAGCGCTGCATGAGAGAAATCTTCCTTCCCACCATGAACGCCATGAATGCCGAGGGCCGCACCTTCCGCGGCTGCCTGTACTTCGGGCTGATGCTCACCAAGGACGGCCCTAAGGTAATCGAGTACAACTGCCGCTTCGGTGACCCGGAAACCCAGGTGGTGCTGCCCCTGCTCAAAAGCGACCTGCTGACCATTATGCAGGCCACCACAAACGGCACCCTGGCCGATGTGGACGTGACCTTCGACACGGGAAGCGCGGCCTGCGTGGTGCTTTCAAGCGGCGGCTATCCGCAGAAGTACCAGACCGGGTATCCCATCTCCGGCCTGGAGGAGGCGGGCAGGACGGCCCGGGTGTTCCATGCCGGAACCCGCCTGGACGAGGACGGCCGCGTGCTAACCTCCGGCGGGCGCGTGCTGGGCGTAACGGCCACGGCTCCCACCCTGCGCGAGGCCATCGAACGGGCCTACGGCGCGGCGGAAAAAATCAGCTTCACCGATCTGCACATGCGGCACGACATTGGGCAACGAGCCCTGAGGGAGGTTCATACATGAGCGTTAAGCGCATTTATGTGGAAAAGCGGCCGGAATACGCCGTGGAGGCCAAGCACCTTTTGTGGGAGATCCGCCACATCCTGCTGATCAAGAGCGTCACCGGGCTGCGGCTTCTCAATCGCTATGACGTGGAGGGCGTGACGGACGAATTGTACCAGCGCTGCCTGCCGGTGGTGTTTTCCGAGCCCCAGGTGGATGTGACTTTTGACAGCCTGCCCCAGGGCGGCGACAGCGTGTTCGCCGTGGAGTATCTTCCCGGCCAGTATGACCAGCGGGCCGCCTCCTGCGAGGAGTGCATCCAGCTGGTGGGCCAGTGCGACCGTCCCACTGTGCGCACGGCGCGAGTGTACATGCTCACAGGCTCCATGACGGAGGACGAGCTGACCCGCATCAAAAAGCATGTAATCAACCCTGTGGAGAGTCGCGAGGCCGACCTTGCCGAGAAGGCCACCCTGCAGCAGATCTACGATACCCCCGACCATGTGGAGACGCTGCATGGCTTCACCGCTATGGACGCGGCGCAGGTGGACGAGTTCGTGAAGAAATACGGCCTGGCCATGGACGACGACGACCTGGCCTTCTGCCGGGATTACTTCGCCTCCGAGCATCGTGACCCCACCCTGACGGAAATCCGCATGATCGATACCTACTGGTCCGATCACTGCCGCCACACCACTTTTCTGACCACTATCGACCATGCGGATATCCGCAAGGAAGCCGTGGAGAAGGCCTTCCGCCGGTATCTTGCGGCCCGGGAAACCGTGTATGGCGAGCGCGCTGCCGCCCGCCCCGTCAATCTGATGGACATGGCGACCATGGGCGGCAAATATCTTAAAAAGATCGGCCAGACCCCCAATATCGACGTGAGCGAGGAAATCAACGCCTGCTCCATCAAAATCAACGTGGACGTGAATGGCGTGGAGGAACCCTGGCTGCTCATGTTCAAAAACGAGACCCACAACCATCCCACGGAGATTGAGCCCTTCGGCGGCG
>CAMDVP010000239.1 GCA_945877525.1 uncultured Clostridia bacterium
TTTCACGGGTGAGGAAGGGCGGCAGCACGTAGAGGCCGTCGTTCTTGCCGTGCAGGTCCCACTCCTTGCCGGAGCCCAGGTGATCCATCAGGCTGTGGTAGTTCTTCTGCATGATGACGCCCACATTCTTCATGCCGCCGTTCACCATGGAGGATACCAGGAAGTCGATCACGCGATAGCGGCCCAGCACCGGAAGTGCGGCAATGGCGCGGGTCATGGTCAGCTCGCGCAGGCGGGCGTCGTTTTCGCCGGTGTAGATTACACCCATAACGTCTTTCATCGTATTCAATCCTTTCCCTGCTATGATGAAGGCTTATCAGAAGGTCGTATTTTCGTCCACCTGCTGGCCGGCGGTCACGGTCACGCCCGCGGGAAGGGTCACATTCTGGCCCACAACGGCGATGTTGCCCGTTTCCTCGCCCACAAAGCTGCCCGCGCCCACCACCGCGTTTTCAGACACGATGGCCCGGCGCACCACAGCGCCCCGCTTGACCACGGAGCCGGGCATGATAACGCTGTCCTGCACGCAGGCGCCCTCTTCAATCACCACGCCGGCGAAGAGCACCGAGTGCTTCACATTGCCGTAAACCTCGCAGCCCTCGGTGATCAGGCTGTCCTGCACGAACGCGCCCTTGGCGATATAGTGCGGCGCCATGCCGGGGTTGCGGGCGTAGATACGCCACTTCTTGTCATGCAGGTCGATGGGCATGGGAGTGGTCAGCAGGTCCATGTTGGCCTCCCACAGGCTTTCGATGGTGCCCACGTCCTTCCAGTAGCCGTCGAAGTTGTAGGCGCACATCACCTGCTTGTCGTTCAGCATGGCAGGGATAATGTTCTTGCCAAAGTCGTTGGAGCTCTTCTTGTCGGCCTCGTCGGCGGTGAGGTACTTGCGCAGCTTTTCCCATGTGAAGATGTACACGCCCATGGATGCCTTGTTGGACTTGGGATTCTTGGGCTTTTCCTCAAACTCGACAATGTTGTCGTCCCCGTCGGTGTTCATGATGCCGAAGCGGCTGGCTTCCTCCCAGGGCACCTCGCGCACGGCGATGGTGGCATCGGCCCCGTGGCGGATATGGAAGTTCAGCATGGCGTTGTAGTCCATCTTGTAGATATGGTCGCCGGAGAGGATCAGCACATAATCGGGGTTGTACTGCTCAATGAAGGCCATGTTCTGGTAGATGGCGTTGGCCGTGCCGCGATACCACTCGCCCACCTTGCCCTTCTGGTAGGGCGGGAGGACAAACACGCCGCCGTTGGACAGGTCAAGGTCCCAGGGCGCGCCGGAGCCGATGTAGGCGTTCAGCTCAAGGGGCTGATACTGGGTCAGGACGCCCACCGTATCGATGCCGCTGTTGGTGCAGTTGGACAGCGGAAAGTCGATGATGCGATACTTGCCGCCATAGGGCACGGCCGGCTTGGCCACGTTCTTGGTCAGGATGCCCAGACGGCTGCCCTGACCGCCTGCCAGAAGCATGGCAATACAAGTCTTCTTTCTCATCATGGGGGAACACGCTCCTTAAAAATGTGATCCTTTTGCGGGAAATCACCATGGGTATCGTCCGTCCGCCTTTCAGCGGGTGGCACTGTATGCAAGCGGCTTATTCAGCCGGATTGCCGGAGGGATTGGCGGGCGCGGCCTTTTTGCGGGTGCGCTTCGGCTTGGGTTCTGCAGCGGAGACTTTCTCTGCCTTGGGCGCGGCCTTGCGGGTGCGCCTGGGCTTGGGTTCTGTGACTGGGGCTTTCTCTGCCTTGGGCGCGGCCTTGCGGGTGCGCCTGGGCTTCACCGGGGGCACTGTACCCTCCGCCTCCAGGGCTGCAGGCTTCTTCGCCGGCGGCAGAATTTTATCATAGCGGAAATACACCGTCGCCAGCGGCGGTACGGCGATTTCCACGCTGAAGGCGAACTCGTTCCACGGCTCCTCCTCTGCATGGAGGGGCGCCGGGTTGCCCTTGCCCGACCCGGCATACTGCACATCGTCGGTATTGAATACCTCTGTCAATGTGCCGTCAAAGGGCAGGCCGATGCGGTACACAGGCCGATACACCGGGGTGAAGTTGGTCATGCACAGCACGGCCTTTCCCGCCCTGTCGGTGCGGATAAAGCCCACCACGCTGTTGTCCTGATCGTTGGCATCCACCCACTGGAAGCCGTCCCAGCCGTCGTCTACCTCGTAGAAGGCCGGGTTCTCCCTGTAGAAATGGTTCAGCGTCCTGACACACTTCTGCATCTGCGGGTGCTTGTCATACATCAGCAGGAACCAGTCCAGCTGGTCGTCATAGCGCCACTCGATGAACTGGCCGAACTCACAGCCCATAAACAGCAGCTTTTTGCCGGGATGGGCCATGGTGTAGCCATACAGCGCCCGCAACCCCGCGAATTTTTGCCACAGGTCGCCGGGCTGCTTTTCAATCATGGAGCACTTGCCATGCACCACCTCGTCATGGGAGAAGGGCAGCACAAAATGCTCGGAGAAGGCGTAAAACAGCGAGAAGGTCAGCTTGTCGTGGTGCCACTTGCGGTAGATGGGATCCAGCTTGATATAGCTGAGGGTATCGTTCATCCAGCCCATGTTCCACTTGAAGGTGAAGCCCAGGCCGCCCTCGCTGGCCGGCTTTGTCACCATGGGATAGGCGTGGCTTTCCTCAGCGATGGTCATGGCCCCGGGGAAATCATGCCGCACGGTAGCGTTGAGCTTCTGCAGGAAAGCGATGGCGTCCAGGTTTTCCCGCCCGCCGTATGGGTTGGGCAGCCACTCCTGCCCCTCGCGGCAGAAGTCGTAATACAGCATGGAGCTGACAGCGTCCACCCGCAGGCCGTCCGCATGGAACCAGTCCAGCCAGAAGCAGGCGTTGCTCAGCAGAAACGAGCGCACCTCGCCCCGCCCAAAGTCGAACATGCATGTACCCCACTGGGGCATTTCGCCCCGCCGGGGATCGGGATGCTCAAAGCAGGCCGTGCCGTCAAACCGGCGCAGCCCCGCCTCGTCCCTGGGAAAATGGGCAGGCACCCAGTCAAGAATCACGCCGATACCCGCCTGGTGGCACCGGTCGATAAAGGCCATCAGGTCGTGGGGCGAGCCGTAGCGGGCGGTGGCGGCATAGTAGCCGGACACCTGATAGCCCCAGGACATGTCAAGGGGGTGCTCCATCACAGGGAGCAGCTCAATATGGGTATAGCCCATTTCCAGCACATAGGGAATCAGCTGGTCGGCCGCCTCGCCGTAGGTCAGCATGCGGCCCGTCTGATCCTTGCCGTCGCCCACCAGGCCGTCGCCCACCTTGGTGGAGCCTTCCCGCCGCCAGGAGCCCAGGTGTACCTCATAGATATTCATGGGGCTGCGGAAGCAATCCCATGCTTCGCGGCGGCGCATCCAGTCCGCATCCTGCCAGGCATAGCCCTCCAGGTCGTACAGACAGGAGGCGGTGTTGGGGCGGTTCTGCATGGCAAAGCCGAAGGGATCGGCCTTCTCATGCCACGCGCCGTCCGCGCCCAGAATAGCAAACTTGTAGGTTTTCAGCTTCTGTTCAGCCTCGGGATAATTGTATTTCTCCGGATTGGACGCCGGGTCGAAGGTGGACGCAGGCAGGCGAACCTCCCACGTGCCGTCAAACTGCTTGGCCATGGGGCAGACCGTTTTATCCCACCCGCAGAATTCGCCCACCAGAGACACCTGTCTGGCATTGGGCGCCCACACGGCAAAGTGCCACATAGGCACGCCGTCCTGCTCCACAGGATGGGCCCCAAGCATTTCGTATGCGCGGCGGCTGTAGCCCTGATGGAACCACTCCCGCACCTGCGCACTTGGCGCGACATAGCGCATGGCTGCACCTGCTTTCCGTCAGTTTTTCGGTTTGTCCGGGACAACCTGCGGCCGCTGGCCGGATTCATTCTCATTTATCACAGGACTATTGTACCCTCATTTGTACACTTCCGTCAAGGCGTAATCTAAAATTTGTCAAGAATTTTCCAAAAACAAAAACATTTTTACAGCCATTTGCCGATGCGATCTGGTGGATTTTTTTCTCACCCGATACAGGTGCCGCGGGTATGCCCCGTTCCGCCCTGTCATATACTGCCCACAGAGCCGCTCCGGGCCTTCCGGAGAGGCCGGAAGGAGGCCCGCGTTCATGAAGCCCAGCCTGTCCCTGCGCCTGTGCGCGCTGCTGCTAATGCTGTCCGTCCTCTGGCTGGCGCTGGGTGCGCCCCTGCTCATGGTGGAGTGGCGGGACATTCCCCTGCGGCTGGAGCGTCTGCTGCTGCAGCTGCCCTCCCGTGCCCGACCGGTCTGGCAGAACTGGCTGATGCGCAGCGCCTCCTCCGCCGCCCTGGCCGAGAGTCCCCTGTCCGGGCTGACCCTGCTTGTGTGGCGGGAAGCGTCTGCCGGACCTGAGAGAATCTCCC
>CAMDVP010000240.1 GCA_945877525.1 uncultured Clostridia bacterium
CGAGTACACATGGGCCTCAAAGGGAATGTCCAGCTTCTTCAGCTGCTCAAAGGCCCCCCCAAGCACCGGCAGGTCGCTGTCGCTGCCCATGATCACCGCAACTTTCCTCATGACCTTCTTCCTTTCTTGCGCATCAGAGAACATTTCCACAAGAAAAGAGCTTGGCGTGAATGGTCACACCTCGCTCCTCATGCTGTGGGTATATACACACCGGCGGCAGGCGCATCGCTGGAAAAGGAAAAGGCTCAGCCTTGCCATGCGAATACCTCCTTCCGGGTGTCGGGCATTATTCTACCGTAACCGACACCGTCTGTCAAGAGATAATCCGAACATTTCTTTTGTTTTACTAATTTTCGTTTCCTTTTTGTCAAGTATGGCCGCATGGCGGCAGAATATGACAAAGCGCCGGAGCAGCTCTTGGCCGCTCCGGCGCGCAGAAGCCCTTCATCGGCTTCCCTTGTCGTAGGGGATGCCCTCCGCCTTGGGGGCGAGGGAATTTTTGCTGGTCAGGGCCAGCACCACCAGGGAGATGATGTAAGGCAGCATGTTGTACACATTGCTGGGCAGGTTCAGACTGCTGAGCAGATCAAAGCCGGTATACACATTGCCAAGGGCGCGGAAGAAACCGAACAGGAGCGCCGCCAGGGCAATCCGAAAGGGCTTCCACTGGCCGAAGATCATCACGGCCAGGGCCAGGAAACCAAAGCCCGCCACGCCGTTTTCAAACTTCCAGGAGCTGACGCCCGCCGTGATGTACACAATGCCGCCCAGGCCGCCCAGCACGCCGGAAATCAGCACGCCCGCGTAGCGCATCCTGTACACGTTGATGCCCACGCTGTCCGCCGCCTGGGGATGCTCGCCGCAGGCCCGAAGCCTCAGCCCGAAGCGAACCTTGTACAGCATCACCCAGGAAACAAGCAGCGCCACCAGCGCCACCACCATGAACCAGTTGAACTCAAAGTTGCCAAAGCGCACAATGAAGGCTTCCCGGGCGCGGGTATAGATGATGTCGGAGGACACATCGCTGCCGCCGGAGGCCGCGGTGTTCATGGCCTTCACGGCCACGGTGGCGGCGGCGGTGGCCAGCATGTTCATGGCCGTGCCGGTGATGGTCTGATCCGCCTTGAAGTTGATGGACGCCACAGCCAGCAGCAGGGAAAAGAGCAAACCCGCCAGGGCGCTGGCCAGGATGGTCGCTGCGATCATCACCGGCGCGCCCAGCTCTGCGGGAAGGAACTTCATCATCAGCGCGCCGCCCAATGCGCCCACAACCATGATGCCCTCCAGGCCGATGTTGATCACACCGCTGCGTTCGGAGAAGCAGCCTCCCAGGGCCACCAGCAGCAGCACAGAGGCAAACAGCAGGGTGTATTGCGTCAGCAGAATCATGCGTCCTCGCCTCCCTTCACGGCTTTCGCGGCGCAGGCTTCCTCACGCCTGCGCAAATGGTTCTGGATGGCCAGCTTGAAGAAGGCCACGAATGCGCACAGGAAGATGATCAGGCTGGAAATCAGGCTGGAAATCTGTGCGCAATAGACGCTCAGGTCCACATTGCCGCCGCCCATGGTGATATGCTGGATGAAATACGCCGCAAGAATGGAGCCGATCGGGCTCAGGCCGCCCAGGAAGGCCACGGCAATGCCGTTGAAGCCCATCGCGGGCACCGAGGAAATGGTGGTTTCCCACTCCTCAATGCCTGTCAGGTAGAGCAGCGCCGCGCCCATGCCCGCCAGCGCGCCGGAGAGCATCATGGTCACGATGATATTGCGGTTTTCCTTCATGCCGCAATACCTGGCGGCGTGATAGTTGTAGCCGGTGGCCTTCAGCTCGTAGCCGAACCTGGTCTTGTTGAGCATGAACCATACGATCAGGGCCATGATCACCGCTATGGGTATGGCAATGGTCACGCTTTTTTCGTTGCCGAACAGGGTGTTCAGGCCCATCTGCGGAATCAGCGCGCCGGGGTTCACGCCGCGCAGCTGCATGGTATAGGGGCTCATCGGGTTCTTCAGCCCATCCATGCTGAGAATCATGTTCGTTACATACAGGGCGATCCAGTTGAGCATGATGCCGGAAATCACCACGTTCACATTGCGGTAGGTTTTCAGCGCCCCGCTCAGGGCGCCCAGCAGCGCGCCTGACAGCATCGCGGCGATCATGCAGACCCACCATGGCATGCGCAGTGCCAGGCCGAAATACAGCGCCGCGCAGGCCCCCGCCACATACTGCCCCGCCACGCCGATGTTGAACAGACCCACCTTGTAGGCAAACAGCACCGACAGGCTGCACATGATCAGCGGCGCGGTGCGGGTCAGCGTCTGCCCGAAATACTTCAGCTGCAGCTTGGCGCTCGGATAGCGGAAGAAGCTCTGCAGCACGCTGGTGATGGCCTCCCAGGCCCCGCTGGGTTCAATCAGCAAAAGAACGATAAAGCCCGCCAGCAGGCCGCCAAGGATGCACAGCAGGGACGCAAGCAGCGTCTGCACGCCTTCCAGGCGCAGAATGGATGAATGCTTTTTCTTCATTGCCGATCCACTCCCTTCTTGGCCCCGGCCATGTAAAGGCCCAGTTCCTCCACCGAAACCGTCTTGGGGTCGAACTCGCCCACAATTTCTCCTTCATACATCACAAGGATGCGGTCGGACACATTCATCACCTCGTCCAGCTCCAGGCTGACCAGCAGCACGGCCTTGCCCGCGTCCCGCTGCGCCACAATCTGCTGGTGGATGTACTCAATCGCACCCACGTCCAGGCCCCGGGTGGGCTGCACGGCGACCAGCAGTTCCGGCTCCTTGTCGATTTCCCGGGCAATGATGGCCTTCTGCTGGTTGCCGCCGGACATGCTTCGGACAAGCGTCTGCGCCCCCTGACCGGAGCGAACGTCGTACTGATCGATCAGCCGCTCGGCATAGGCGCGGATCTCACGGCGCCGAAGCACGCCGAAGGCATTGGTAAACTGCGGCTCGAAGTAGCGCTGCAGCACCATGTTGTCCTCCAGGGTGTAGTCCAGCACCAGGCCATGCTTGTGCCGGTCCTCCGGGATGTGGCTCATGCCTCCCACAGAACGCTTGCGGATGGGCATTCTGGTGATATCCTTGCCGCACATGGTGATCTTGCCGCTCTTCACATTTTCAAGACCCGTCACGCCAAAGACCAGCTCGCTCTGTCCGTTTCCGTCGATGCCGGCAATGCAGACAATTTCGCCCCGGCGCACCTGGAAGGACACATCACGCACTGCATCCTTGTCATGCTGCCTGGAGGCCACCGTCATATGCTGCACATCCAGCACCACCTCGCCCGGGACGGCCGCCTTCTTGTCCACGGCAAACTTTACATCGCGGCCGACCATCATGCGGGACAATTCCGCCTTGGTGGTATTCCGGATGTCCACCGTGCCGATATACCGGCCTTTGCGCAGCACCGTGCAGCGGTCTGCCACCGCCATGATTTCATTCAGCTTGTGGGAGATAAACAGAATGGACTTCCCCTCCGCCGCCAGGTTCCGCATGATCTGCATCAGCTCGTCGATTTCCTGGGGGGTCAGCACAGCGGTGGGCTCGTCGAAAATCAGGATATCGTTATCCCGATAGAGCATTTTAAGAATTTCGGTGCGCTGCTGCATGCCCACGGTGATATCGGAGATCAGCGCATCAGGGTTCACTCGCAGACCATATTTTTCTGCCATGGCCAGCACCCGGGCCCTGGTCTGCCGCTTCTGCAGAAAGCCCATCCGGGTCGGCTCCACGCCGAGGATAATGTTGTCCAGCACGGTAAAGCATTCCACCAGCTTGAAATGCTGATGTACCATGCCGATGCCCAGGTCATTGGCATCGTTGGGGTTGCGGATGGTCACCGCCTTGCCGTTCATGCGGATTTCGCCTTCCTCGGGCGTATACAGGCCAAAGAGCACACTCATCAGCGTGGATTTACCGGCGCCGTTCTCCCCCAGCAGGGCATGGATTTCGCCCTTTTTCAATTGCAGGGTGATATCATCGTTGGCGATGATGCCGGGAAACCGTTTGGTGATGTGCAGCATTTCCACTGCATATTGTTCCAACGCACTAACCTCCTTTGTCAGGCACGGCTGCACGCGGCCCATCGGCCCCTGCGCGAACATGCTGCGCCTCTTTGTCTGTCTTGCAACAGTATAGCACACAAGGCACCGCTTTGTAAAACTTTTTCTATGCCAACAAAAAAGAGGAACAGACCGAAGCCTGTTCCCCAGGGGATGATGCTGATTACTTGATGTTGCCCAGGTATTCCACGCTCACATTGGTCACAGCGGGAGCATTCACGATGTCGTTGGACACGGTGATGGTGCCGTCAAACATGCCCTTCACCAGCGCCTGGTAGTCCTCGGCAGTGAACTTGCCGTCCACAAACTGG
>CAMDVP010000241.1 GCA_945877525.1 uncultured Clostridia bacterium
GGCCGCCCCGGTGGGCTTTTGGTACTTTTCGCCCAGTCGAAAAGTACATGCCGGGGTTGCTTTCATCCATCAAAGGAACAGCCCTCTATGCCATTCCCCCTCAACCCCGCTAAAAACGCCTCCGGTAGTTCCGCCGTGAACGTCATCCGCTCCCCCGTACGGGGATGCGTAAACGCCAGCGACCACGCATGCAGCATCAGCCGGGGTACCTTCGCTCCCCGCGGGCTGCCGTATATCGGATCCCCGCACACAGGATGACCCAAATGCTTCATATGCACGCGAATCTGATGCGTCCGCCCCGTCAGAATGTGCACATCCAGCAGCGTCACACCCCGGCCCTCCGCCAGCACCGTCCATTCCGTCACGGCTTCCCGCCCCTCGGGATCCACCGCCATCTTCTTCCGGTCTTTCTTGCTGCGGGCAATGGGCGCTTCCACCCGGCCGGAGGGCTCCTTCATCAGTCCGTCCACCAGGGCGCGATAGTGCTTCTCCATCTGCCGCTCCTGCAATTGGCGGCTCAGGGCCAGCTGGGCAGCGTCGTTCTTGGCAACCAGCAAAAGTCCCGAGGTGTCCTTGTCCAGCCGGTGCACAATGCCCGGCCGCAGCTCGCCCCCAATGCCCCCCAGGCTGTCCAGATGGTGCAGAAGGGCGTTCACCAGCGTGCCGTCCTCATTGCCCGCGGCGGGATGCACCACCATGCCGCAGGGCTTCACCACCACAGCCAGATCCTCATCCTGATAGAGGATTTCGAGGGGAATGTCCTCCGCCTGGGGCACGGCGGGCTTGGGGGCGGGCACTGTGAGCACTACCTGCTGTCCGGGACGGGCCTTGGTTCCGGCCTTGGTTTCAGTCCGGCCGTCCACCAGGCACAGGCCCTGCTCCATCAGCGCGGCAATCCGGGAGCGGGTCAGCCCGCTTGCCTCCGCCAGCTGTACGTCCAGCCGCCTTCCATCGCCACGCACCTCAAACCGCGTTTCCTTCTGTATCTCCATGCTTCTTCTCGCTCCAATCCTTCGGCCTGAATATCAGCGACCAGGCCATCAGCACGCACCCCACGGTCAGGCATGCGTCCGCCAGGTTGAATATTGGAAAATTGATAAACAGCGTTTCCACCATGTCCACCACATAGCCCCGAAGCAGCCGGTCCAGCATATTGCCCGCCGCGCCGCCCAGCATCAGCATGGCGGCCACCGATGGCAGCGCTCCCAGGCGGTAGTGCCGCAGCGCCAGCGCTCCCAGCGCAATCAGCGCTGCGGACAGCACTCCCAGCAGCCACGGCCGCCCCGAAAGCAGGCTGAAGGCCATGCCGGTGTTTTCAGCGTAGCGCAGGCCCACCACGCCGGGGATCAGCACCAGGCGCGCATCGCCCAATCCCTGGGCCCAGAGCTTTGTCAGCTGATCCAGCACAAGGGACAGGGCGGCAATCCACCCATAGCGTTTCAGCATCTATTCCAGTCTCCTTTGCACAATGGTCACAATCTGCGCCAGAAAATCCCCGATAACCGGCAGATTTTGCTGCGCCAGGCGCTGCAGGAGAATCACCAGCACCGCTCCCAGCAGCGTGAATCCCACTGCCATGCCCATGCCCCGGGCCAGCCCGCCCAGGAACTGGTGGCGCATCATCCGCTTGCGGTCGTCCAGATAGCGGATGTACTCCGGGAGATGCAGCCGCTCCAGCGCCTGCAGATACTCCTCCATCTTTTTCGCCATGTCCTCCTGCCAATCCTTCATGCAGCGTAAAACCTCCCGCCATAGTATGGGAAATCACAGCCAGGGCTATCCGGCGGTGGTATTTCTTGTGTACTTTTGTTGACGCTTGCGCCAAAAATCCCTATAATGAAACAACACCGATTCAGGAAGGAGGCGGCAGGATGGCGAAGCTGACCATCGCAAAGGAGACCTGCAAGGGCTGTGGCCTGTGCGCCGACGTGTGCCCCAAGGGGTTGCTGGCCCTGAGCCACATGATTAACAGCCGTGGCTATCACCCCATTGATATAACCGACCAGGACAAGTGCATCGGCTGCGCGTTTTGCGCCAGGATGTGCCCCGACGCGGTCATTACCGTCGAAAAGTAAGCGCAAGGAGGATTCCGCTCCATGGGTCAGAAAATGCTCATGAAGGGCAACGAGGCCATTGCCGAGGCCGCCATCCAGGCCGGATGCCGGTTCTTCTTCGGCTACCCCATTACGCCCCAGAACCAGATTCCCGAATATATGTCCAAGCGGCTGCCCAAGATTGAGGGCGGCTGCTTCCTACAGGCGGAAAGCGAGGTCGCGGCCATCAACATGGTCTATGGCGCGGCGGGCGCGGGCGCGCGCTGCATGACCTCCTCCTCCAGCCCCGGCATTTCCCTCAAGCAGGAGGGCATCAGCTATATCGTGGGCGCCGAGTTGCCCTGCGTCATCGTCAACATGGTGCGCGGCGGCCCTGGCCTGGGCTCCATTCAGCCCGCCCAGAGCGACTATTATCAGTCCACCCGCGGCGGCGGACACGGCGACTACCGCATGCTGGTGCTGGCCCCCTCCTCCGTGCAGGAGGCCGTGGAGCTGACCCAGCAGGCCTTCGACCTGGCCGACCGCTACCGCAATCCCGTGCTGATCATGGGCGACGGCCTCATCGGCCAGATGATGGAGCCGGTGGAAATGCCCGAATATGTCAAGCCCGCCGATCTGCCCGAAAAAACCTGGGCCGCCACCGGCTGGAAGCCCGGCTGCGGCCGTGAGCGCGCCATCATCAACAGCCTGTACATCGACCCCAACAAGCTGGAGGAGCATGTGCAGAAGCTGTACGCCAAGTATGCCGTGATGGAAGAGAAGGAGTGCCGCTGGCAGGAAGAGCTGACCGACGACGCGGATTATGTGATCGTCGCCTACGGCACCACCGCCCGCATTGCCCGTTCCGCCATGCGCAAGCTGCGGGAGCAGGGCGTCAGGGTGGGCCTGATCCGGCCCATCACCCTGTGGCCCTTCCCCAACGCGCCCATCAAGAAGGCCGCCGCCCATGCCAGGGCATTCCTGACGGTGGAAATGTCCATGGGCCAGATGGTGGACGACGTTCGCCTGGCCGTGAACGGCGCAAAGCCCGTGACCTTCTTTGGCCGCACCGGCGGCATCGTACCCACCGTGCGCGAGATCATGGCGCAGGTGGAAAAGCTGGCAGAGGAGGCGGAGTGACCCATGGCCATCGTGTATGAAAAAACAAAAATGCTCACCGACAAGCCCCTGCACTACTGCCCTGGCTGCACCCACGGCATCATCCACCGCCTGGTGGCCGAGGCCATTGACGAGTTGGGCGTGCAGGATCGCGCCATCGGCATTGCGCCGGTGGGCTGCGCGGTGTTTGCCTATGACTATTTCAACTGCGACATGATGGAGGCCGCCCATGGCCGCGCCCCCGCCGTGGCCACCGGCTGCAAGCGGGTGAATCCGAACAACGTGGTCTTTACCTACCAGGGCGACGGCGACCTGGCCTCCATCGGCGCGGCGGAAATCACCCATGCCGCCACCCGCGGGGAGAACATCACCGTCATCTTCGTCAACAACGCCATTTATGGCATGACTGGCGGCCAGATGGCCCCCACCACCCTGCCCGGTCAGGTGACCACCACCAGTCCCTACGGCCGTGACCCCGCCCTGTGCGGCTATCCCATCCGCATGAGTGAGATGCTCGCCACCCTCGATGGCCCGGCTTATATTGCCCGGGTGTCCGTCCATGACGTGAAGCATATCATGGAGGCCAAGAAGGCCATCAAGAAAGCCTTCCAGATGCAGCTGGAGGGCAAGGGCTTCTCCATGGTGGAGGTACTGTCCTCCTGCCCCACCAACTGGGGGCTGACCCCGCAGGAGGCCCTCAAGTGGCTGCAGGAGAAGATGATTCCCCAGTATCCCCTGGGCGTGAAGAAGGAGGTTGAGTGACATGGAGGCTCAATTTCTGATTGCCGGCTTCGGCGGACAGGGCGTGCTGCTCATCGGCCAGCTGCTGGCCAAGGCCGCCATGCACGAAGGCATGAACGTCAGCTGGATGCCCTCCTACGGCCCTGAAATGCGCGGCGGCGAGGCCAACTGCGCCGTGGTGATCTCCGACGAGCCCATCGGCAGCCCGCTGGTCACCGAGCCGCCCATCGCGGTCATTATGAACAAGCCCAGCATGCTGAAGTTCACCCCCGCCATGGAAAAGGGCGGACTGATGCTGTACAATTCCTCCCTGATTGATGCAGGGCCCGACCGGGACGACATCATCGCCGTGCCCGTGGACTGCAACGCCATCGCCGAGCAGCTGGGCAATGCCCGTACCGCCAATATGGTCATGCTGGGCGCCATCATCGCCCGCACTGGGGTGATCTCCATCGACAGCGCCATGGAGGCCCTCAAGGCTACC
>CAMDVP010000242.1 GCA_945877525.1 uncultured Clostridia bacterium
CAGAAGGTGGACGTCAGCCTGCTGACCAAATATCCATTATACAATCAGAAGGATATCCTGCCCAACAGCGTCATGCGCCTGGACGAGGACATTGTGGAAGCCATGCGCAAAATGGAGCGGATGGAGGAAATCTACAAAAAGCTCCCCGGCTATGACTGCGGCTCCTGTGGAAGCCCCACCTGCCGCACCTTTGCCGAGGACATTGTCCGCGGCTTCGCCCGGGAAATGGACTGCATCCACAAGATGAAGGAGCAGCTGCGCCTGATGGCCCAGCAGATGGTCAACCTGGCCGAAACCACCCGCGAGTAACACACCAAGGAAAGGAAGGATTCCCATGACCCTTCGGGAGCTGATCGACCTGACCGGCGCCGCCGACCTGACCCCTGATACCGACAAGAATGCAGAAATATCCTGCGGCTACACCTGCGACCTGCTCAGCTGGGTGATGGCCCACGGACAGGCAGGCATGGCATGGATTACCGTGCAGACCCACATGAACGTGATTGCCGTGGCCTCGCTGATGGAGATGTCCGCGGTGATCATCCCTGAGGGCATTGAAATTGAGGCGCCATCTCTGTCCAAGGCGAAGGAGGAGGGAATTACCGTACTTTCCAGCGGCAAGACTGCCTTCGAGCTGTGCGCGCTGATGGCTGCTGCCGGGCTGCCTGGCTCCCCCAGGGAGGGGTGAGGGCATGCTGGTGGACCTGCACATCCACTCCTGCCTGTCGCCCTGTGCCGAGGAGGACATGACCCCGGCGAATATCTGCGGCATGGCCCACATCAAGGGCCTCGACGCTATCGCCGTTACCGACCATAATTCCGCCAGAAGCCTGCCCTATGTGAAGGAGGCGGCGGACCATTACGGCCTGATTCTCCTGCCGGGTATTGAGGTAACTACCCGGGAGGAGGTGCATCTGCTGGGGTATTTCCCCACGGTGGAGGCCGCGGTGGAGGCAGGGGAGCTGTTTTCCTCCCACCTGCCGCCCATGCCCAACCGGCCGGAGTTCTTCGGGTACCAGTACATCCGCAACACTGACGACGAGGTGGTGGATGAGGAAACCCGCATGCTCATCGGCGCGACCGACCTGCCCCTGAGCGAGTGCGCGGCCATTATTCGCCGGATGGGCGGCGCGGCGGTGCCGGCCCATATCAACCGCGGGTCGAACGGGCTGCTCGTCAACCTGGGCATGATGCCCGAGGAGCCTGACTTTCCCGTGGTGGAGATGTCGCCGGAGCTGCCCATTGACCCGTCCGCCCTGACGGGAAGGCTGACACTGCGATCCTCTGACGCGCACCGACTGGGAAGCATCCTGGAGCCGGTGTTCGACTTGCCGGTGGACAGATTTTCCCTGGGAGGACTCTTCGAGCGGGTGAAGGGAGGACTGCAGGAGGTAAGCGATATCTAACCATAGCCGGTTTTTTTCACAAGAATCGACGGCATTCCCTGTAAAAAAACACGGTTTCATTCTTTTGGATGAAAAAGGACATAGTTTGTTCAATTTGACGCTTTTCTTTCCGAACGAAATATGTTAAAATGTTGGCAATGTACATGGGGCTATCCCTGTGTATGGGAGTTGCAACCATTGAAGGAGGTTTTATGCTACCATGCCTGAAATGAGAGAGAAGTACGACGCGCTGGATGCCGCCATCGCCCGCCACAAGGGCGAGCCCGGCGCGCTGATGCCCGTGCTGCAGGAGGCGCAGAACATCTTCGGCTATGTGCCCCAGGATGTGCAGCAGATCATCGCTGACGGCCTGGGCACCACCCTGGCCGAGGTGTACGGCGTGGCCACGTTCTACGCTCAGTTTTCCCTGGAGCCCAAGGGCCAGTATGTGGTGGGCGTGTGCCTGGGCACCGCGTGCTATGTCAAGGGCAGCCAGAAGGTGCTGGACAAGCTGTCCGAGGAACTGAAAATTTCCGTGGGCAAGACGACCCCCGACGGCGTGTTCACCCTGAACGCCACCCGCTGCCTGGGCGCCTGCGGCCTGGCCCCCGTTATGATGATCAACGACGAAGTGTACGGCCGCCTGACCCCCGACGAGGTGCCCACGATTCTGGACAAGTACCGCTGAGCCTGTAAGCGAGGTGGAAGGGAATGCGTGATCTGTCGCTGCACCTGCTGGATCTGGCGCAGAACAGCGTGAAGGCCGGGGCGAGCCTTGTAACCATCCGCCTGACGGTGGAGGAAAGCGGCTGGCTGACCCTGGTACTTGCGGACGACGGCTGCGGCATGGACGAGGCGCTGCTGGCCCGGGTAAAGAGTCCCTTTGCCACCACCCGTACCACCCGCAAGGTGGGGCTGGGCATTCCCATGATGCTGGAAAACGCTCAGCGCGCCGGGGGCAACCTGACCATCGAAAGTCAGGTGGGCCGCGGCACCAGCCTGACGGTGACCTATGATATGCGCAATATCGACAGCCTGCCCCTGGGGGATCTGGCGGGAACCATGCTCAGCCTGATCCTGGCCAATCCCGACAGGCCGGACTTCCTTTTTGAAGGGAAAAGCCCGGCGGGGGAGGCAAACTTTGACACCAGGCAGGTGCGGCAGGTGCTGGGGGGCGTGTCCCTGGCTGAGCCCGCTGTGGTGGCCTGGATGAAGGAAGCGCTGGAAGAAACCATCAATCCGATCTTTGGAGGTGTTTGAAGTATGAAAACTCTGGCTGATCTGGAAGCCATCCGCGCCAAGGCGCTGGAGAATATGGGCATGCGCCGTGAGGACGCCGGCTCCGCCCGCGTGGTGGTCGGCATGGCCACCTGCGGCATTGCCGCCGGTGCGCGCCCTGTGATGCTGGCCTTCGTGGAGGAACTCAAGCGCCGCGGCCTGGAGCATGTGTCCGTGTCCCAGACGGGCTGCGCGGGCATGTGCCGCCTGGAGCCCATGGTGGACGTGATGCTCCCCGGGCAGGAAAAGGTGACCTATGTAAAGGTGACCCCCGAGATGGTGGGCCGCATTGTGGCCGAGCACATCGTCAACGGCCGTCCGGTGGAGGAATACACCATCGGCGCCGCCCAGTAAAGACAAAGCAACTCACTGATGAGGAGGAGTACCCATGGATCTTTATCGTGCGCATGTGCTGGTCTGCGGCGGCACGGGCTGCTCGTCGTCCGGCTCCGCGCAGCTGATCGAGCGCTTTGAGCAGCAGCTGCAGGAAAAGGGCCTGGAAAAGGAAATCAAGATCGTCCGCACCGGCTGCTTCGGCCTGTGCGAGGCCGGCCCCGTGGTCATTGTGTATCCCGAGGGCACCTTCTATTCCCGCGTGAAGCCCGAGGACGTGGACGAAATCGTCTCCGAGCATCTGCTCAAGGGCCGCAAGGTGCAGCACCTGGTGTATGTGGACCATGCCACCCACGAGAGCAGCGTGCAGAAGTCCCTGGACGAGATCAGCTTCTACAAGCAGCAGAAGCGCGTTGCCCTGAAGAACTGCGGCGTGATCGACCCGGAGAACATTGACGAATACATCGCTTATGACGGCTACAAGGCCCTGGCGAAGGCGCTGACCGAGATGACCCGGGAGCAGGTGATCCAGGAGATCATCGACTCCGGCCTGCGCGGACGCGGCGGCGGCGGCTTCCCCACGGGTATGAAGTGGAAGTTCGGCTACGGCAGTCAGGCCGACCAGAAGTATGTGGCCTGCAACGCTGACGAGGGCGACCCCGGCGCGTTCATGGACCGCTCCCTGCTGGAGGGCGATCCCCACGCCATCATCGAGGCCATGGCCATTGCCGGTTACGCCGTAGGCGCTTCCGAGGGCTATGTGTATGTTCGTGCGGAGTATCCCATCGCAGTGCACCGCCTGCAGGTGGCCATCGACCAGGCCCGCGAGTACGGCCTGCTGGGCGACGACATCTTTGGCACGGGCTTCAAGTTTGACATCCATATCCGCTTGGGCGCCGGCGCCTTTGTGTGCGGTGAGGAAACCGCGCTGATGAACTCCATCGAGGGCAAGCGCGGCGAGCCCCGGCCCCGTCCTCC
This sequence comes from uncultured Clostridia bacterium, assembly GCA_945877525.1. Classification (GTDB taxonomy): domain Bacteria; phylum Bacillota; class Clostridia; order Christensenellales; family Aristaeellaceae; genus UBA11524. Next base: position 3,975 of record CAMDVP010000242.1, read on the forward strand.
GTTCCCGGCGGTCAAGGGTCTGTTCGGCAAGCCCACCGTGCTCAACAACGTGGAAACCTACGCCAACGTGCCCCAGATTATCCTCAAGGGCGCGCAGTGGTTCCGCTCCATGGGCACCGAGCGCTCCGCGGGCACCAAGGTGTTCGCCCTGGGCGGAAAGATCAACAATACTGGCCTGGTGGAGGTGCCCATGGGCACGCCCCTGCGCACGGTGATCTATGACATCGGCGGCGGCATCCCGAACGGCAAGAAGTTCAAGGCCGTGCAGACCGGCGGTCCCTCCGGCGGTTGCATCCCCGCTGAGCACCTCGACATCCCGATCGAGTACGACACCCTGATTGAAATCGGCTCCATGATGGGCTCCGGCGGCATGATCGTCATGGACGAGGACAACTGCATGGT
>CAMDVP010000243.1 GCA_945877525.1 uncultured Clostridia bacterium
CGCCGCGCTGGAAAAAGGCAAGTACGGCTTCATCCGCTGCAACTTCCCCAACGGCGACATGGTGGGTCACACCGGTAATCTGCTGGCCACCGAGATCGCCGTGGAGACCGTCGATCTGTGCCTTGCCCGCATCAAAAAGGCCTGCGACGAGCACGGCGCCATTCTGCTGGTGACCGCCGACCACGGCAATGCCGACCAGATGCTGGAGAAGAACAAGAAGGGCGGCGTTGCCCCCCGCACGGCCCACAGCCTGAATCCCGTGCCCTTCATCGTCTATGATAAGGACGAAAAGCACGAGCTGAAGGAAGGCTCCGGCTTTGGCCTGGCCAACGTGGCCCCCACTGTGGCGCAGCTGCTGGGCATCAAGCCCTATGACTGCTGGGAAAAGTCCATGCTCAAGTAATTGAATCTGCCGGGAGCGCCTCCATTGCGGGGTGCTCCTTTTTTGCTTGACGGCAGCGTTCAGGCGTGCTATACTATCTGCATCCTATGAATACCCGGAGGCGCGGATGTTGTCGGTACTGTAATGGCATGAGCGAGGGCCATGGCGGAGGCATGACCGCCTGTTTGCCTGTGCGCTTCTGCTCCGTACCGATGACCGGGCCTGCGTCTGCGCCTGTTTCGCGCGGCCTGTTCGGTCGCGCTTTTTTCGTGCCGGCGGAGCCATGCCGTTTATCCCATCTTTCCTCATGCCGCATCATCATCATGAGGAGCGAAGAAAAATGAATCAGGATCAAACCACGCTGGAATTTCCCCGCATCATCGCCATGCTGCAGGCCCTTTCCGTTTCCCAGGCCGCCCGGGAGGAGCTGGCACACCTGGAACCCAGCCCCGACGAGGGCGTGTGCATCGGCCGCATGGAAGCCACCTCCGCCGCCCGCCGGGTGCTGGACAGCACAGGCTCGCCGCCCCTGGCCGTGATGGACGGCCTGGCCGAAGCCCTGAAGGAGGCCGTCATGGGCGGCATGCTCTCCCCGGCCCAGCTGACCGGGGTCATGGGCTTTCTGATCAGCTGCCGCCGCATGGACATCTATCTTTCCGCCTGTGCAGATAAGAGTGCGGGCATGGCCTCCTATCGCATGGAGCTGCCCCAGCTGGACGAATTGCGCCGGGACATCGAGGGCAGCGTGCGGGAGGATCATGTGTTGGATGAGGCCAGCAACCGCCTGCGGGATCTGCGCCGCAAGCGTGAAAATTTGGAAGCGACAATCCGCGAAAAACTGAACCATATCCTGCAAAGCCGGAAACAATATCTTGCGGACAGCTATATCACCACCCGTGCGGGGCGCTATGTGCTGCCCGTGCAGCGGAAGTGGCAAAGCGCTTTCGGCGGCACGGCGGTGGACGCCTCCGCCAAGGGCAGCACCGTGTTCATGGAGCCCGCCAGTGTCGCGCCCCTACGGGAGGAGTTGGAGAACACCTCCCTTGCCATTGACGAGGAGGAGCGCCGGGTGCTCTATGCCCTGTCCGACCGGGTGGCGGAAGCCGCGCCGCAGCTTCGCCGGGGCATGCGGGTGATGACCGAACTGGACGCTCTTTTCGCCCGGGCCAAGCTGAGCCAGCAGATGGACGCGCGACCCGTGGCGCTGGACAGCTCCCGGCGCGTCGCGCTCTATCAGGCCCGGCATCCCCTGCTGGATCAGGGAACCTGCGTGCCCCTCACCTTCGTGATGGAGCCAGATGCGGCCGGCGTAGCCATCACCGGCCCCAACACCGGCGGCAAGACGGTAGCCATCAAAACCGTGGGCCTGCTCTGCCTGATGGCCCAGTGCGGCCTTCACCTGCCCTGCGGCGAGGGCAGCGTCATCGGCCTGCGGGACGGCGTCTACTGCGACATTGGCGACAGCCAGTCTATCGCCCAAAGCCTGTCCACCTTCTCAGGCCACATGACCAATGTGATCCGCATTCTGAACGCCGCCAGCCGGGACAGCCTGGCCCTGCTGGACGAGCTGGGCAGCGGCACCGACCCCGCCGAGGGCATGGGCATTGCCATCGCCGTGCTGGAGGAACTGCGCCGCCGGGGCTGCCACTTCCTGGTGACAACCCATGATCCCCAGGTAAAGCGCTGGGCGGAGGAAACGCCGGACGTGGTCACTGCCCGCATGGCCTTCAACCGGGAAACCCTGGCCCCGCTTTACCGGCTGGAGATGGGCCGCTCCGGCGAAAGCTGCGCGCTGGATGTGGCCCGTCGTCTGGGCCTGCCCGAGCCGCTTTTGTACCGAGCCCGGCAGGCAGCCTACGGCGCGGTTGACGGCGACGCTCCCCGGCCCATGGCCGCGCCCCACAGCCACCTGGTGCGCTTGCCCAAGGCCATCGAGGCGCAGGCCCCCGCCTTTGCCATGGGCGACAGCGTGGCCATCCTGCCGGACAACGTGAAGGGCATTGTCTACCGCCCGGCAGACGACGCGGGGGACGTCATCGTCCAGGTACAGGGCGAAAAGCGCGCCGTGCGCCACACCCGGCTGCGCCTGTTAGTACCCGCTTCCGAGCTGTATCCCCCGGACTACGACTTCTCCATCACCTTCGACACGGTGGCCAATCGCAAGGCCGCCCATACCATGGACCGAAAATTCGACCGGGACGCGGTGATCGTCCATCGGGAAGGCAACGGGGAGGACGGTTGTATTTAATGATTCGGTCAAAAACCATCCTTTTTCCAACAAAGTCGAAAAACGTTCGCCCTTTTTTGTAAAAAGTCCTTCTCAGAACGGGAAAAATGAAGTATAATGTCAGACGGGAAAAATCCAAGCGGAATGAGGTTGATGGCGTGACTGATTTTGTAAACACTTGGAATAATGACTCTTTCCTGACCTACCCCGTCGGCCCCCTCGGGCTGATCGCCATGCACGGCACCGAGGAGCTGGGCGAGAAAATCAACCGCTGGCTGCTCAAGTGGCGCGACCATACGGAAGAAACCCTCCCCGGCGACATGCGCACCACCCCAGGCGCAGAACGCCAGGATTTCCTCATCAAGACCTGCTGCCCCCGCTTCGGCAACGGCGAAGGCAAGGGCATGATCAAGGAAAGCGTCCGCGGCTACGACATCTACATTCTCTGTGATGTGGGCGCGTACAACTGCACCTACGACATGTACGGGCAGAAGGTACCCATGAGCCCCGATGACCACTTCATGGATCTCAAGCGCATCATTGCCGCTATCAACGGCAAAGCCAAGCGCATCACCGTCATCATGACCATGCTCTACGAGGGCCGGCAGCACCGCCGCTCCACCCGGGAGAGCTTGGACTGCGCCATGGCTCTGCAGGATCTGGAACGCATGGGCGTGAGCAACATCATCACCTTTGACGCCCATGATCCCCGTGTGCAGAACGCCATCCCCACCGGCGGGTTCGAGAGCGTCATGCCCTCCTATCAGATTTTCAAGGCGCTTCTGAAAAAGGATCCCACCCTGCAAATCGACAAGGATCACATGATGATCGTCTCCCCTGACGAGGGCGCCATCGACCGCAACATCTTCTACGCCTCCGTGCTGGGGCTGGATATGGGCATGTTCTACAAGCGCCGCGACTATACCCGCATTGTCAACGGGCGCAACCCCATCGTGGCCCACGAGTACATGGGCAATTCCGTGGAAGGCAAGGACGTATTTGTGGCCGACGACATCATCTCCTCCGGCGAGTCCATCATCGACCTGGCCCGGGAGTTGAAAATGCGCAAGGCCAACCGCATCTTCGCCGCGGCCACCTTTGCCCTGTTCACCAACGGCCTGGATATGTACAACAAGGCCTATGAGGAGGGCGTGATCGATCGGGTGATTTCCACCAACCTGACCTACCGCACCCCGGAATTGCAAGCGGCGCCTTGGTTTGTGGAGGCGGATATGAGCAAGTACATCTCCTACATCATCGCCACCCTGAACCACGACCGCTCCCTCAGCAAGCTGCTCAACCCCTATGACCGGCTGCACAATCTGCTCAAGCGCTACCACAAGGAGCAGACGGAAAACGGCCTCCGCCTGGTGTGACGGCATGAACAATCTGGTGCTCCGCTTCTATGCCCCCGGCGACACGCCGGCGCTGGCCCAGCTCAAAAGCGAATATGTCCGTGCGCTGTATCGCGGCTTTGTTCCTTCCGAGGTGCTGAAAAAGGCCACGCCGGATTATTATGCCGAGCAACTGACACGATGGTTCGACAGCCGCCTGTACCACATTGCGCTGTCGGAGAGAGCAGGAAAGATCAGCAGCTTCGTGGTTTATGGCGCCGATCCCGAGCAAAGCAGCTACGGCCTGATCTACGAGCTGGCCTGCGACCACATTGCCGACGCGGCGGAAAAACGGGCGATCATCGACTTCAGCCTGGCCCAGATGCGGCAGGAAGGCTATGCCGCAGTACACCTGTGGGT
>CAMDVP010000244.1 GCA_945877525.1 uncultured Clostridia bacterium
GTCACCCCCACCATCCTGGACGTGCTGGGCATCGACAAGGAGCCCTTCCACTTCAACGGCCGCAGCCTGTCTCCCCTGATGAACGGCGAGACCATCGTGGCCGAGGACGAGTTCTACATCACCGAGTGCACCTGGATGCGCAAGCACGGCTGGCGCACCCCCGAGTGGAAGCTGATCCGCGCCCTGGAGCCCGACCTGCACTTCAAGCCGCCGATCGAGCTGTACAACCTCATCGACGACCCCAAGGAGCTGCACAACCTGGCGGACGAGCGGCCTGAGATCGTTGAATTCTACACCCAGAAGATGGAAGCCTACATCGCCAAGCGCGAAGCCGAGACCGGCCGCACCAACCCGATGTACACCAACCTGAACTGGCACGCCAATCCCAACCACAACGGCCCCTACGAGACCTCTCAGCAGGCCTATGACGGACTGTACATCGGTTCCGTGGCCCAGGCCGTTTCCCTGCAGCAGAAAAAGTAATTTTCACCCCTCCGCGCCCGGGCCGCGAGGCTTCGGGCGCGGCCCCAAGGAGACAAAGCCATGCTTAGAGTATGTGTCATCGGCATGGGCCACATTGGCCACAGACATTGCCGCATCTATAAACAGGAGCCTCTGGTAGAGCTGGTGGGCGTGTGCGATAAGCGCCTCGACCGGGCCCAGAGCGCGTCGGAAACCTACTCCGTTCCCTATTTCCTGGATGCGCAGGAAATGCTGAACACCCTCAAGCCCGACCTGGTCAGCGTGTGCACCGGCGGCTATGAATACTGCTCCGATCATTACGAGCCCACCATGCAGGCCCTGAACGCGGGCTGCCATGTGCTCACGGAGAAGCCCATTGCCGACACCATCGAACGCGCCCGGGAAATGGTGGAGACCGCGGAAAAGAACCATCGCTGTTTCGCCCTGGATTTCAACCATCGATTCACCGACGCGGGCCGTCAGGCGAAGAAGTGGCAGGAGGAAGGCCGGCTGGGCGATCTGCTGTTCTGCAACATGGCGCTGTGGATCGGCAAGCCCGAGGATTATCCCTCTCCCTATTATCATCTCAAGGCCCTGAACCCCCATTCCATCGACATCATCCGTTATTTCATGGGCGATATCGAGGCCGTTCAGTGCTTCGCCATGAAGTCTCCCGGACGGACCATCTGGTCCACGTCTTCCATGAACTTCAAGTTCCGCAACGGCTGCGTGGGCCATCTGACCTCCAGCTATGACATCAAGCGCGGACATCCCATGGAGCGCTGCGAAGTGGCCGGCCTGAAGGGACGCATCGTATTCGAGGATATGTGGCGGCGTTCCACGCTGTATCCTGCGGGAGACAACGTGATTCTGCAGTATAACAACCCCGTATTCGACGGCCCGGATCGTTACAACGTGTTCGAGGATACCTTCAAAGACCGCATCCATCATTTCGTGGAGCAGGTCGCCCGGGGCGACAGCCCGGAAATGATCGACGGCACCGGCCGGGACGGTCTGGAGGCCCAGAAGGTCATCCACGCCGCCATCCGCTCTCTGGATACCGGCAAAATCGTCTACATGGACGAGATGTATCCCGAAGACGCCCGTAAATAACAATAAGAAGGTGGGCGCCCCTTGCGCACGATCAAACTGGCACAATACCTGAAAAACCCCGCGGATCCGGCCATTGTGGCCCTGAAAACCGCCCACGAGTCCATCACCAGCCACGACCATGATTTCTATGAACTGGTCTATATTTCCGACGGTTACTGCCTGCACGACATGGCCGGACGAATGACGCTTCTGATGGCGGGGGATCTGTTTATCATTCCGCCGGGGAAGGCGCACCGGTATATGTGCAACCGGGATATCAAGCTGTACAACTGCATGTTTCGGGAAGAGGCCTTCAGCGCCTTTTCCGAATCGCTGAACAACGTTCCCGGCCTGTGCGCTCTGACGAATCCCTCCTTCGACGGGTTCATGCACGCGCACCTGGAATTGCAGGAACGTTCCGCCGTGACGCAGCTTCTGGAGGATTTGTCGCAGGAATATGCCCGCCGGCAGCCCGGCTGGGATACGCTGATGCGCTCCTACGGCGTTTCTCTGATCATCCATTGCGGGCGCATCTTCCAGCATCATGTGGCCGACATGCACGAAAAGCGCGCCTATATGGGCTATGTGACCCAGGCGCTGCAGTACATTGACGCCCATTATCAGGAAGAGCTCACCAGTCACGATATTGCCGAGCACATCGGCGTATCCAACGATTATTTTTCCCGTCAGTTCAAGCAGGTTACGGGCATCGCCCCGGTGGAATACCTGCGCAGGTACCGGTTCGCCCGGGCCATGGAGCTGCTGGCGGGGGGCATGAGCGTGACGGACGTTTCCCGACAGGTGGGCTTCCGGAACCTGTGCCATTTTTCCCGGGAATTCAAGAACCAGTTGGGCGTAACGCCCTCTCAATACCGCAAGCAATATGCGGAACAACAATTATTCACCGACGAGGAGGAGTAACCACATGGCAATCAAAGTTGCAGTCATCGGTATGGGCGGCATCGGCAACACCCACGCTACCTGCTACAAAGAAAACCCCCTGGCTGAGCTGATCGCAGTTTGCGACATCAACAAGCAGAAGGCGGACGACGCCGCTGAGAAGTTTGGCGTAAAGGCTTTCTATTCCATTAAGGACATGTTCGAACAGTGCCCCGAAATCGAAGCCGTTTCCGTCTGCACCTCCGGTTATGACAACGGCTCCATGCATTTCGAGCCCTCCATGATGGCCCTGGACGCCGGCAAGCACGTGCTGGTGGAAAAGCCCATCTGCGCCGACATCGACGACGCCCGTGAACTGGTTGCCTTCGCCGCCCGCAAGGGTCTGTACCTGGGCAACGACCTGAACCACTACTTCACCGATACCGCCGCCCGCGCCAAGCAGATGCAGAACGACGGCAAGATCGGCCAGCTGGTATATTGCATTTGCAAGTCCGGCTTCAACGGCTGGGAAGGCGACTACCACGGCAAGATGAGCCCCCGTTGGCAGACTCCCTATTCCCACCTGAAGGCCTATTGCGCCCATCCCTTCTCCGTGATGCGCTACTTCTGCGGCGACATCTCCGGCGTTCAGGCGTTCCTGGATAAGCCCGGCGTCCGCGCCACCGCTGAGGATCCCATGCTGTCCATCAACTCCATCCACGTGAAGTTCGCCAACGGCGGCTTCGGCCACCTGATTTCCCAGCGCGGCGACGCGGCCTTCGGCTACGGCGGATGGTGGAGCTATGAGCACGCCGGCACCCGCGGTACCTTCGCCACCGAGAACTGCACCGAGAAGCTGCTGTACTGGAATCCCCAGCAGAAGGACGCTTCCGGCCGTCCCACGATGATGCAGGCCACCCTGGAGCCCGAAGTGTACGACACCGGCATCAAGTCCTTCAACGCCACCTTCCCGGTGCGTATCAACGCCTGGCTGGAAGACCTGACCAACAAGGTGCCGCGTGAGCACATCCGCGCTTCCGGACGTGACGCTCTGGCCACCCTGGAGTACACCTTCGCGGCCATCCAGTCCTACGAGAACGGCGGCGAGCTGGTGGTTCCCCACAAGCTGCCCGCCCTCCACGGCGACACCCAGTTCGTCTATTAATTCCATTTCAAACTTTCCGCGCGGAGAAGGCCGAAGGGTCTTCTCCGCGCCCTTTTCAGGAGGAACAAACCCATGCCCAGACCCAATCTGCTGATTCTCCTGGCCGACCAGTTCCGCCACGATTGCGCCGGCTATCGGGGCATTCGCCCGGTTTCCACCCCCAACCTGGACGCGCTGGCGGCGGAAAGCGCCGTGTTCACCCGGGCGTTTACGCCGCTGCCGGTGTGCGCGCCGGTGCGCCAGTCCCTGATGAACGGGCTGCATCCGGTGAGCTTCGGCGCTCAGTGGAATTACGATTTCTTCATGACCCCCACCGCCCAGCCCACGGGCCACACCTGGGCCGAGCAGCTCCGCGCCGCGGGCTACCGGGGCGGATACATCGGCAAATGGCACATCTCCCCCACCTACGGGCCCAGGGATTTCGGCTATACCGATGTCATCGATATGGCCGATTACAAGCGCTTCCAGAAGGAGCATTATCCCGACGCGCAGTTTGGCGGCGGCTGGCTGGGCTGCACCAGCCCCATTCCGCTGGAGGACAGCCTGACCCATCATATGGCGGACAAGGCCTGCGACCTGCTGCGGGAATACGCCGCCTCCGGCGACAGCTGGCATATGTGGCTGGATCTGGGCATTCCCCATCTGCCCTGCCAGCCCTCGGAGCCCTTCGCCTCCATGTACAATCCGGAGGACATCGAACCCTGGGCCGGCTTCGGCGATGAATTCCATTTCAAGCCCTATTGCCAGAAGCAGCAGATGCTGAAC
>CAMDVP010000245.1 GCA_945877525.1 uncultured Clostridia bacterium
AATCTCCCCGCCGGGCAGGGTGATGGCCTTTTCCCATTCGGGATGCTCCTTGAGCAGCTTCCACAGGTTGGGGGCATACTGCTCCAGGTAGGGCTTCAGGTCAATGATCAGGCCCTTGTCCAGCATTTCCCGGGTTTCGGCCCCGGTCAGTCCGGCCTTGAACAGCACGTCGGGCATTTCCTTCGCGCCGCTGATGTACGCCGCCTTGGCCTTTGTCCACTCGGCGTACTCCGTATACTGGTCGAAGGTGAAGGACACGCCGGTCTTTTCCTCCATGCGCTGGAAGAAAAGGTTGGTTTCCCAGACGTGATTGGCGCTGTCGCCGTCATAACCGGCCATGGAATAGCTTCCCTCAGCATAAGCGCCGATGGAAATAAACAGCAGCATGACCGTCAACAGCCATGCCAGGCTCCTGCGCACAGGCATACCTCCTTTGCAAAAGCTTCGTTTTGTCTATTATAGCCCACATCCGCTATTTTGGCCAGCTTTTTTTGCGATTTTTTAGCGACCTGTCCTATTTTTCCTGCTCCGGCAGCATGTTCCTGCTTCTGCGGCGCAGAAAACGCCTCCTGTCCGGGAAGAATCACCCTTCAGGAGGGATGGACATGGCAGGCAGCAAACAGGCGGTGAAGCGCGGGGTGGCAATCACCCTGATCCTCGCGTTCCTTGGGCTGATGGCCTTTGCCATGGTGTATTTCGACGTGGCCTCCTGGCAGCGCCTCGACCCCGAGCGCCTGACCAACCTGGCCCAATCCGGCGCGATTTACGACCGCAATGGGCAATATGTCACAACCCTTGTCGGCACGGAAAACCGCACCGTCATCCCCCTTTCGACCCTCCCCGACCATGTGAAAAACGCCTTTCTGGCAGCGGAGGATCTGCGCTTTTACAAGCACCCCGGCTTTGACCTGACGCGCATATTCGGCGCGGTGATCAGCAATCTGAAAACCGGGGGCTATGGTCAGGGCGCCAGCACCATCACCCAGCAGCTGGTGAAGCTCTCCCATCTTTCCAGCCAGAAAACCATCGCCCGCAAGCTGGAGGAGGTCTGGCTGGCCCTGCAGATGGAGCGCCAGTTCACCAAGGACGAAATACTGGAGATGTATCTGAACTTCATCTACTTCGGCCAGGGGGCCTATGGCGTGCAGGCCGCTGCGGAGGTGACCTTCGGGGTGGATGCGAAGGATCTGTCTCCTGCGCAGGCGGCGTCCCTGGCCGCGGCGATCAAGGCTCCCGGCGCCTATGCCCTGCAGGCCAATCCAAAGGCCAACGCCGAGCGCCGAAGCTATATTCTCTCTGTCATGCGGGACGAAGGCATGCTGACCCCGGAGGAATACGACCTGGCCTGCGCAGAGGACGTTGTCGCGCTGGAAAGCGCCTCCGCCGCCACAGCCTATGGCTGGTTTGTGGACGCGGTGCTGGACGAGGCGGAGCTGCAGCTGGACGTGTCCGCCGAAACCCTGCTGGCCGGAGGCTATCGCATCGATACCACCCTCGACCCCGCCATGCAGACCATTCTGGAGGATCAGTATACCCGGGATGTGTTTCCGAAAAACGCCTCGGACGGCATCCCCGTGCAATCCGCCGCCGCATGTGTGGACACGCAAAGCGGCGCGGTGCGGGCTATTGTGGGCGGGCGGGAATACACCACCCGCCGCGCTCTGAACCGCGCCACCAGGCTGCGCCGCCAGCCAGGCTCGGCCCTCAAGCCTCTGGCCGTCTACGCCCCCGCCATGGAGTATGCCGGATGGACCTGCGCCAGCGTTATTCTGGACGAGCCCACCGATTTTGGCGGCTATAAGCCCAAGAACGCGGGCAACGCCTACTACGGCTTTGTCACCGTGCGCCAGGCGCTGAAAAACAGTCTGAACATTCCCGCCGTCAAAACCCTGCAGGCCATCGGCGTGGAAAACGGGCGCAAATACCTTGCCGCCGTGGGCATTCCCCTGGATGACCGAGACAGCAACCTCTCTCTGGCCCTGGGCAGCATGACCTACGGCGCATCCCCCGTGCAGATGGCCGCGGCGTACAGCCCCTTTGCCAACGGCGGCGTCTTCTACGCGCCCTACTTCATCGAACGCATCACCGACCGGGACGGCCGCATTGTCTATCAGCATGAGGATGCCGGCCGCCGGGTTCTGTCTCCCCAGAGCGCGTACCTGATGACCAGCCTGCTTAAAACCGTCACCGCCTCCGGCACCGGCTCGCGCCTGAGCGGCGCTGGTACGCCGGTGGCAGGCAAAACGGGCACCGTCAACATGACCGGCGGAGGCAACCGGGACGTTTGGATGGCTGCCTATACCCCGGAATTATCCACGGTGGTGTGGATGGGCTACGATGAGCCTGACAGCAAGCACCGCCTGCCCAACAGTGTCAGCGGCGGTACCAACCCGGCCACCCTGGCCCGAAATTTCCTCAAGGCCTATTACGCAGATCGTGCCAAGCCGGATTTTTCCCGACCTGAGGGCATCGTCTCCGTGGAAATTGACAAGAAGGCCATTGAGTGGAAGGGCGAGGCCATGCTGGCCACCTCTCTGACCCCCAAGGCATACCGGTTCAGCGAGCTTTTTGCCGCGGGCAACCAGCCCACCCGCAAGAGCGACGTGTGGGCTGCGCCACCCTCAGCCAAGTCCTTCTACGTTACCCACAGCGACAGCGGCCAGCCTGTATTGGTCATTGAACCCGGCAGCACAGCGATCTACCGGGTACAGCGCGACGCCGTGGGCGAGAGCTTTGTCCTCACGGAGCTGCGGGGCGCACCCGGCGAAACCCTTTACTTCACCGACCAGAAGGCCCGCCCCGGCGTGACCTATACCTATCGGGTCATCCCCGTCCATGCGGAGCTGCTGGACAACGGCATTCTACTGGAGGGTATACAAAGCGTCCAGGTGGCCCGGGTAAAGGAGCAGGAATCCACCCTGGGCGGCTGGCTGAACAGCCTGTTCGGCCTGCGCAGGGAGCCGGACAACGAGGATGCGCCCGCCTCGCTGTTCAGCCGGTAATTCGGTGAACCTGCAGGGTGCATTGCTGATCAATCCACTCGATCTCCCAATCCAAGGGGCTGACGGCATAGATTTCTTCATAGGTGCTGCTAAGATTGTTCAGGGAGCACTGCCAGATCTCCCAGCCCTCCTCCGGCAGCGTCAGGGACAGATAATCCGCACCGGGAATGGTCAGCCCCGGTGGAACAGAACCGTCCAGCGTTCCGATCAGGTATCGCAGGGAGTCGTTCTCCCAGCCATAACCCACACCGTACAGCGCCACGTCGGGCAGCGCAGCATGCATTTGCGTCCAGAATTCACCAATCAGTGCATACTGCTCCCCCTGCCCGCATGGAAAGCGCTTTGCGTAGCCTGTGGCAACCATTATGCCCCGCCCCTTTCACGGGTTCAAAAAAGGGAGAGCATTCATCGCTCTCCCTTTCATCATGATGAGCTTACTTCTTCCGCCGCAGGAAGGCCGGAATGCCGCGCTGATCCTGTTCCATGGCAGAAGGCTGAGGCGGAATCTGCCCCGTCTGCTGCATGGGATCAGCCTGGGGCACACCCTGGGGCACATTGCTGTTAAATGCCGGGGTATAGGGCTGCTGGGGCTGATTGCCAAACAGCTGGGAGGTGCCATAGGGCTGGGTATTCTGGGGCGCCGGAACCGCGGGCTGCGCAGGCTGCTGCTGGTAACCGAAGCCCTGCTGATAGCCGCCTACCGCAGGGGTAGGCACGCCCATGGAGGGCCGGGCGGCAAAGCCGCTCTGCTCGGGCTGGGGCTCGGTATAGGCAGGCTGATAGCCAGCAGATTCCTCAAACTCGCCGGAGGAGCGGGCCGGAGCGGCGGTGTAGCTGCCGAAGCTGGTGCCGGAGGAATAGCCGGAGCCGAACAGGCGCTCCTTCTCAATCTCGCGGGGCTTCTTGGCAGGCTCCTTGGGCGGGAAGGGCGTTTTTTCAAAGCCGGTGGCAATCACAGTGATGCGCACCTCATCGCCCATGGACTCATCGATGCCCGCGCCGAAGATGATGTTCGCCTCGGGATCAGCCGCCTGCATGACCAGGTTGGCCGCCTCGTTGATGTCCACAATGCTGATATCCTCGCCGCCGGTGATGTTGATCAGCACCGCGCGGGCGCCATCGATGTTGGTTTCCAGCAGCGGGCTGGAGATGGCGTTCTTGGCGGCCTCGACCATGCGGTTTTCGCCCTTGCCGGTGCCGATGCCCATATGGGCCATGCCGCCGGACTCCATCACGGTCTTCACGTCGGCAAAGTCCAGATTGATCAGAGCGGGCACGGCGATCAGGTCGCTAATGCCCTGAATGCCCTGACGCAGCACGACGTCGGCGATACGGAAA
>CAMDVP010000246.1 GCA_945877525.1 uncultured Clostridia bacterium
TCCACCAGCAGCGGCACGCCGTTTTCCCGGCAGACCGCGCCCAGCTGCGCCACAGGCTGCACCACACCGGTCACGTTACTGGCATGGCAGACAATCACCAGCGCGGTTTTGGGGCTGATATACGTCTGCAGGGTGTGGGGCTGTACAATGCCCATGGCGTCCGGGGGCAGCGTTCGCACAGTGATCTGTCCCCAGGAGGCATAGCGCTCCAGCGGGCGCATGACGGCGTTATGCTCCGCATGGGTGCACAGCACCTCATCTCCTTGATGCAGCATGCCGGCAATGGCCAGATTCATCGCTTCCGTGCAGTTTTTGGTGAAGATGACCCGCTCCGGCTCGTCCATGGCAAACAGGCGCGCGGCCTCCTCACGGCAGGCCTGCACCACCCTGCCCGCGCACAGCGCCAGGCGGTGCCCGCCCCGTCCGGGGTTGACCCCGAGCTTCTCCATCGTGCCGTACGCGGCGCGGATGACCTGGGGCGGCTTGGGAAAGCTGGTGGCGGCGTTGTCCAGATAAATCATGGCGTTCATCTCCCCCGGGCAGCTTGGGCACCTGAAAGGCCCCTGCCGTATATCCTATGGAGTAGGAGAGGAGGTAGAACTCATGAACGAACAATTCGGCATTGCGGCGTTCCGCTCGCGCCAACAGGTGATGCAGTTTGAGCGGGCGCTGCGCAGGGCAGGCGTGCCGGCCAGCATTGTTACCACGCCCCGCAGCGTAGCGGTGGGATGCGGACTGTCGGTGAGCTTTCAGCTGCGCGACCGGCGGGATGTGGCGGATGTATACCGTCTGGAGCGCCCCGGCAACCTGATCGGCTTTTATCAGGTGGACAGGAATGCTTCCGGCCGAACTGAGGTGAAACCCCTTGGACTGGAGTGAAAGAATTTCGCGAAAGGGCTTGCATTTTGGCCTCGGACATGGTATCATATCTTGCGATGGTTTTCTAATCCCTTGAAGGAGGTGAATCGAGTTGCCGAATATTAAGTCCGCAAAGAAGCGCGTGAAGGTCAGCGAGAAGAAGAATCTCCGCAACCGTATGGTGAAGAGCGGTATGCGTACTGCTGTGAAGAAGTTCGTGGTTGCCCTGGAGGCTGATCCCAAGACCGCCAATGCGCAGTTGACCGCGACCACCTCCGCGATTGACAAGGCTGCGGCCAAGGGCGTTATCCACAAGAACGCTGCCAACCGCAAGAAGGCCCGCCTGGCCAAGCAGCTGAGCAAGGCTGCCGCTATGTAAGCCGCTTTCATATTCGCGTGTGATAAACTCCCGCCCGCAGACGATGCCGGAAAGGGAGTTTTTCTTTTTCTTCCAGAGATGTAAATTGTCCCGGGGAATGGAAGAATCCGCCTGTCCGGTGCGTTGGATGGTCAGAGGCCGGCAAAACCGGCCGCGTTACAAAAGATGAGGAGGAACCTTATGAACGGAAACGTGCGAAAGCTGCTTGCCCTGGCGCTTGTCCTGTGCCTGAGCATGCAGGGCGCGGCGATAGCGGAGGAGGATACCTCCCTGACGGCTGCGCTTCCCTTGATTGACCTGACTGCCAGCGCGGCCCTGCGGGTGGGCGAGGAACCCGAACGGATTGATCCCGACGGCGTTCTGTCCCAGGCCTTTGTGCAGAATTTCTTCCTGCTGGGGCGGCAGGCTGACCCGACCCTGGGAATCACCGGCCAGCTGCTGTCGGATGCCGCCGCCCAGGAGGATTATCTCAGGCGCTGCTTTGTGTGCGGCGGGGCCGCGGCAGGAACGCTTCAGGAAAACACGGCACCCTTTGATTATGTGGGTGTGCGGGTTATGGTGGTGGATGAGAGCGAGGACGGCACAGCCATGCGGGTGATGGGCGACCTGTATCAGGCTGATCGCGCGCTGGCAGGCATGACCGAGACGGAGTACGCCGCCGTGCGCTGGCTGGATCGTCGCGCGGTGATCGATCTGCGGCGAAGTGTGGAAGCGCCCTGCGGCTGGCAGGTCTATTCCTTCTCCCTGGAGGCGGAGCTGGAAATGGAAACGGCCGCCCAGGACTATTTCACAAAGACCATGACCGAGTATATGAACCCCGACCTGGGCTTCTCCCTGCAATACCCGGCGGTTTTTGGCGAGGACTGCGTGCGGGAAACGGCCGCCGGCGTAGAGGGCAGATTGCAGGACGGCACGGCCTCTTTCCTGGCCGAGCGGACGGCCAACGACGCGGCCTGGACACTGGAAACGCTGATGGCGCAAAAAAAGCAGGAAAATCCGGCAACTGAAACGAATATCAATGAAGTGAGCGGCTGCGGCAGGCAGATAACCGCGCTGGAGGACGGCGCAACCCGGATGGATCTGTACATTGTCACCGAGACATGGGTCTATCATGCGCAGCTTTGCTATGACGCGTCCCTGGCGAAGGACTTTGCCCTGTACAGCGACTATATGATGAATTCCTTTATGGCCGACGAGCTTGGCCTGGGCTGACCGAATGAACCTTGTTTGGAGGAAACGGACATGAAACGCATCCTGGCAATGCTTCTTGCTTTCGTACTGCTTTTGGGCGTCATGCCTGCGCCGCAGGCCCAGGCGGCCAACGCGACCGCCACGGTGAAGGGCGGGTGGCTTCGCCTGCGGGATGGCGCGTCCTTTGACGCGGAGACCATCGCCAGCTATTACACCGGCACCAGGGTTACCGTGCTGGGCACCTCCGGCGCATGGTATCATGTGACGGCTCCCGACGGGCTGACCGGCTATATGTACGGCAGCTATCTCACCGTGGGCTCCTCGGGCTCCAGTGAAAACATCACCGCTTATGTGACCAGCCGCAACGGTAAGGGCGTGCGCCTGCGCTCCGGCCCCAGCACCGCCTATGGGGTCATCGGTCTGTACAGCGTGGGTACCCAGCTGACCATCCTGTCCTCGGGCACCTATTGGCATTATGTGAAGATCGGTAATCAGCGGGGCTACATGATGGCGGAATTCGTCACCCAGAAAACCCCTGGCAGCGCAGCTGATTATACCGCCTATGTGACCAGCAAGAACGGCAGGGGCGTCAACCTGCGCAAGGGCCCATCCACGGGCTACAGCGCCATCGGCTCCTATGCGGTGGGCACGGAGGTTACCGTCCACAGCGTCAGCGGCGAGTGGAGCTATATTACCGTTGGCGGTCAGAAGGGCTATATGATGTCCCAGTACCTGACCACGGCCAAGCCCCCGATTTCCGGCGGCACCTACACCGCGTATGTAACCAGCCAGAACGGCAAGGGCGTGTATCTGCGTGCTGGCGCGGGCAAGGGCTATGC
Organism: uncultured Clostridia bacterium; assembly: GCA_945877525.1. Taxonomy (GTDB): domain Bacteria; phylum Bacillota; class Clostridia; order Christensenellales; family Aristaeellaceae; genus UBA11524. The sequence continues at coordinate 3,268 of CAMDVP010000246.1, forward strand.
GGCTCTGGGCCTGTACAGCGTGGGCACGCAGGTCACGGTGCTGGAGCACGGCAAGACCTGGGACTATGTGCTGATCGGCTCCCGCAAAGGCTATATGATGAACGATTTCCTTGTCACCGAGCAGCCCGGCGGCAAGACCGTTACCGGCGTGACGCTGAACACTGCCTCTCCCGTGGCGGGCGACACCCTCTGGGCCAATGTGACCCCCGCCGGGGCCAACGTGACCTACGAGTGGATGGATGACCACGGGCTGCTGCTGAGCACCAAGTCCAGCTATACCCTGACGGACAGCGATGTGGGCCGCAAAATCCGCGTGCGCGTGACAGGCAGCAACGGCTATACCGGCAGCGCGGTGAGCAGCTTTGCCAAGGTAGGCGCCGCCCCCGTGGAGGATAAGCCCAAGACAATCAGCGGCACTGTGGCGATTCCCGCGGCTATTCTGCCCGGGGTGGAGCTGCAGCCCTCTGTGGCGGTGAACTGCCCCAGCCTTCAGTATCAGTGGTGCGTAAATGGCGTGGTGGTATCTACCGCGCCCCGGTTGACCGTGACGGATGACATGGCAGGCAAGAGCGTTGTGCTGAAGGTGGTGCCCGAAAGCGACAGCGGCTACATCGGCGCGGTGGAAAGCAATGTCTGCACGGTGGTGGGCAGCCCGGCCACGGCCACGGATCTGTAATCTTTGTCATTGGTTTTTTCAAGAGGAATGTGCAGCGGGCACGCTCCTCGGCGTGTCAAGGAACCTCGGGAAGTGTCGGAGGGCTCACAAGCTCTCCGACTTTATTTGTATCAGGCGGCTTTGGCAGTTGATTGATTATACATGCTTAGCCCAAACAAATGCAAGGATGCGGCGTGAAAAATGGCAAGGTGCGTCATCTCGTCCGTGGCAAGTCCGTCGAAGGCGGAAGCTGAAAGCGAAGCGACGATGATCGTAAAGCCGTTTGCTTGCTTCGCAGAGGCAAACCCTTCTACCGGATATAAGGAGATGATTATTGAAAACAGAACAAAAGAAAAAACAAGGTTGATTGTAAACTGAAGTTGAACCAAAAAATGATCCATAGCAGACCAAACTG
>CAMDVP010000247.1 GCA_945877525.1 uncultured Clostridia bacterium
TTCTGATCCGGGTGCAGGCCGGAGGTGGTGTCCACCAGGCGGCGGATAATGTTGCGGGCCACATAGTTGTTCTCGAAATTCAGCGGGCCGCCCACGCAGCCGCCGGTGCAGGCCGATCCCTCGAAGAAGGTCAGGTCGCCCAGCTTGTTGTTTTCGATTTCCTCCAGCACGCGGATCACGTTTTCGATGCCGTCCACAGCCATCGAATTCTCCGGGCACACAGCATTGGCCTCGCCGCCGGTGGTGGCCCAGCCCACGCCCCAGGCCGTGGCCTGCACCAGGCTGTCGTCCACCTCATGGCTGCGGGTGTGGCTGGACAGAAGGCCATAGATCTCCAGCACACCGATGGCCCCATCCACCGCGCTGGTTTCATGGCCGATGGGATTGCGGATGGCTGTCACCTTGGCCGGGCAGGGCGTGATGAAGAAGCACCCCACCTCCCGCTCGTCCACCCCATGCTTGCGGGCAAACTCGCGCTTGGCAATCAGCGCCGCCACCTCCATGGGCTGGCGAACGTCCACAATATGGTCGATCAGGTCGGGGAAACGCACCTGAATCAGCCGGACAATCGCCGGGCACGCGGCGGAAATCAGCGGCCGGGGCAGATCAGGCTGGCGCAGCTTCTCCCGGATGGCGCGGGTCACAACATCCGCACCCCGGGCCACCTCGAACACCTCGTCAAAGCCCATGTGCTTGAGCCCTGTCAGCACCTGGGCAATGCTCCGCAGGGTTTTGAACTGTCCGTAGAGCGATGGTGCCGGCAGGGCTATCTTGTAACGGAAGCGGCTGATGGAGGAAAGCGGATCAGTCACGGCGATCTTCGCGTGATACTCGCACACACGGATGCACTCGCCGCAGTCGATGCAGCGCTCGTCAATAATGTGCGCCCGTCCGCCGCGCACGCGGATGGCCTCGGTGGGGCAGCGCTTCAGGCAGTTGGTACAGGCGCGGCACTTCTCCTTCTCCAGCCGCACCGAATGAAAGGTTCTCTTCTCGTCCATGGTACTACTCCATTATGTTCTTTCGCGGGGCAAAGACGCCTCAGCCCCGCAGGGCGAAGCCCATCATGATGGTGGTGCCCACGCCCACCTGGCTCTGAATATCGAAGGTGGTGGCGTTGCGCTTCATGTTCGGAAGGCCCATGCCTGCGCCGAAGCCCAGCGTTCTCGCCTCCTCATTGGCCGTTGAAAAGCCCTCGGTCATTGCCTTGTCAATATCGGGAATGCCCGGGCCCACATCCTTGGAAATCAGGGTGACCATCTCCGGGTCTACCTGCAGGGTCAGCGTGCCGCCCATGGAGTGAATTACCAGATTCAGCTCCACTTCGTAGCTGGCCACGGATACCCGGCGCAAAACATTCGCGTCGATGCCAAGCTGCTTGAGCTTGCGCTTGATGGTGGTGGACGCCTCGCCGGCCGTGGCGTATGCGCCCGCCTCCACAGGGAACACCTGCTCCAACAAAATTGCCATGACAGCGTATCTCCTTTGTGCTCAGTTGGTTTTCTCTCTGGTTCCGGGAAGCCCGTGGGTATACAGCTCGCCGCAGGCGGTGTAGGTGGTCATGCGGGTAGAAAGCACCGCGATATCCGCCTCCTGCGCCATTTCAAGGATTTCCTCGCTGGGCTGCTTTCCCCGGGAAAACACGATGCAGGTGATGTCCAGCATCTCCGCCGTGCGCACCACATGGGTGTTGATCAGTCCCGTGATGAGCACCGTCTTGTCCTTGACAAAGGCCAGCACGTCGCTCATCAGGTCGCTGCCGCAGGCGGTGTCCACGGGGCTGTCCAGCTTGTCCTCGCCGGTGAGCACCACGCCCTCCACAATCTCCATCACATCACGAATGGTCAAGGTACATTCCTCCTCATAGCTTTCGCGTCATTCCATCAGCTGCCGCCTGAATGCGCAGGTCTTATCATAAAGCGCCATGGCCTGCAGCTTCATTTCGGCGGACAGGGCTGTGGCGCTTTCCTGCGCCGCCCCGTCCAGGCGCTGATACCGCTCGTTCCATTCCTCCGCCGCCTCCATGAGTCCCGCCATCAGCGCCGGATACGGCCTCGCAAACCGCGACCGGGCCGTTTCCAGCCACAGCGCTGCCTGCGCGCGCAGTTCCTCCGCCAGGGCCCGCGCCTCGCCTGGCGTCCACTCGCCGCAGTCCAGAAGCGCCGCCCCGTCCCGCAGCCGCACCGCCTGCTGCAGCCCCTGGGACAGCCCTGCCTCCGCCACGTCGATTTGCCCCCGCATGCCGCTGACTCGCAGCGTCAGCGCAGGGCAAACCCAGGTGTACAGGTAGGTTTCCACATCCTGCCCCGCCGACAGCCTCTCCCGCACGCCGGCAGCATCGTCCTTGTCGCCATAGCAGGCAATGAACACCCGCCACTTGGCCCCGTCCTGCGCCACATAGCCCGGCGCGCCCCGCTGCGCATAGAGCCCCGCCTTTTCCTCCGCGGCGGACTGCGAAGTGAAAATCCCCGTCTGAATGGCATACCAGGCTTCCTGCTCCAGGGTGATCTCCCGGGTTTCCGCCGTCTCATCGAAGGCAGGCGCCACGGGGGTCTGCGTGGGCTGAACCACCGCCCGGGCCTGCAGGCCCCGCCCGCTCTGCGCCCGTGAAGCAAGCCCCGCCGCGATAATCAGTGCGGTCAGGAACAGCAGCCCCCTGCGCAAAAGGGCCTGTCCCCTGGCCCTGCGATACATTCTTCTTTCCACCCGGCCCACAAGCCTCGCCTCCCTTTCGGGCAAGGCTATGCGCCGCTAAGAAAAAACATGCTTGCGAAACCCGCTCCGGCGTGATACCATGGCGATATACAATCTTCCTGGAGGCATGAGCATGAGATACCACATTGACACCATTCCCGTATGGGACGCGCTGAAGCTGGAGGGCGAGTGCTTCCTGTGCGCGCTGCGCCGCAAAACCGAGCTTGGCGAGGCCGAGCGCTATCTGGGCGCGTCGGTCATGGAGCCGGACACCCGCATCCAGGTCAACCGCAAGGGCTTCTGCCCCAAGCATCAGGAAATGCTCTTTGGCATGAGCAACCGCCTGGGCCACGCCCTCATGCTGGAATCCCACCTGGCCGAGACCCGCGAGCGCACGGAGAAATCCTTCGCCGCCCTGCGCAAGGCCGCCAAGGCCTATTCTGAAGCCTCCATGCTGGATCGCCTGTCCAAAAAGGGCCAGAGCGCGAAGCAGGCGTTTGAGAAGGCTGCGGAAGAAATCGCGGCGCTGTCCCACAGCTGCATCATGTGCGACAGCATCGAGGACAACATGAACCGCTACCTGCACACCTTCTTCCACCTGTATCAGACGGACACGGAGTTCCGCGCCCGCTTCAGCGCTTCGAAGGGCGTGTGCCTGCCCCATATGGCCGATCTGCTCCGCGCGGCCCCTGAGGAGCTGCCCGCCAAAGAGGTGGCTCCCTTCACGGAAATGCTCGCCAATCTGGAGCAGCAGAACCTGGACCGGATTCAGGAGGACGTGAACTGGTTTATCCGCAAGTTCGACTACCGCTTTTCCGCCGAGCCCTGGAAAAACAGCCAGGACGCGGTGGAGCGCTCGGTCAACAAGCTGCGGGGCTGGTGCGTGGGGCAGGAGCCCAATCCCAGGGAGTAAGACTGCCGGGGCTTTCCGAAAGGAAGGCCCCGATTTTCTGTTTCGGGTTTACGCTTCCTCCGGAGCATACTTTTCCAGCAGAATGCCCGCCTCCTCAAAAATCTGCAGGGAGAAGGAATCAGGATACCCCTCCTGATAAACCACGCGGCGGATGCCCGCGTTGATGATCATCTTGGCGCACACGCTGCAGGGCTGATGGGTGCAGTACAGCGTCGCCCCGTCAATGGACACGCCCAGCTTGGCCGCCTGGATGATGGCGTTCTGCTCGGCATGGATGGCATAGCACAATTCCGCCCGGGTGCCGGAGGCAATGCCCAGCTTGCGGCGCATGCACTCCTGCCTTTCCCGGCAGGTGCGCAGCCCGGCGGGCGCGCCGTTGTAGCCGGTGGTCATGATGCGCTTGTCCTTTACAATCACGCAGCCGATGCTCCGGCCCTCCATGTAGCAGCTGGTCCAGCCTGCGATCACATGGGCCATTTCCATAAAGCGCTTGTCCCACTTGTCCATATTCTCTCCGCCCTTCGCGCTGTTTGTACCATTATACAAAATGCCGTGGGAAATGTCAATTTATCTTCCATTTCCGGCCATCAGACGCCTTTTATGCGCATATGCTCCCCCAAAGGGAGGCGATGGCCATGGCGGTAACACTCCGGCGTCAGGCGCTGATTCTGGCCGCGGGAAACGGCGTAACCCGG
>CAMDVP010000248.1 GCA_945877525.1 uncultured Clostridia bacterium
GGCTCGCCAGTGGCGAGTCCACCGAAGGTGGAAGTCGAAAGCGGAGCGACGATGACCGCAAAGCCCTCTGCTCGCCTCCGCAGAGGCGAAATCCTTTTGCCGCATACGAAAGAGATGATTTAGAAACAGATTAGTATAAAACCTCTGCCTTCGGAAAGCAATCGCTTTGATCGAGAACAGTATTACTTCTTCTGCCCGTAATAGGCGTTGGGACCGTGCTTGCGCAGGAAATGCTTGTCCTGGATATTCTGCGGCGCGGGCGCGGCGGAGGAATTCACCTGCCGGGTCAGCAGGGCCATGCGGGCAACCTCCTCCAGCACGACGGCGTGGTATACAGCCTGGGCCGCGTCCTTGCCCCAGGTGAAGGGGCCGTGGCTGGCACACACCACACCGGGGGTATGCATGGGATTGATGCCCCGGCCATCGAAGGTTTCGATGATCACCTTGCCGGTGTTCTTCTCGTAATCCTCGTCAATTTCCTCGTCCGTCAGATGGCGGGCACAGGGAATCGGGCCGTAGAAGTAATCGGCATGGGTGGTGCCGTAGCAGGGAATGTCCATGGCCGCCTGAGCCCAGGCCACCGCGTAGGGGCTGTGGGTGTGCACAATGCCCCCCAGATCGGGGTAGCGCTTGTACAATTCAAGGTGCGTCTTGGTGTCGGAAGAGGGGTTCAGCTTGCTGTCCACAATGCGGCCGTCCAGATCCAGTACCACCAGCTTGTCGGGGGACAGCTCGTCATAGTCCACGCCGCTGGGCTTGATCACCACCAGGCCGCGGTCACGGTCAATGCCGGACACATTGCCCCAGGTGTAGGTTACCAGGCCCCGGCGGGGCAGCTCCATATTCGCCTCATAAACGGCTTCCTTCAATGATTTCAACATAACGGCAACGCTCCTTACTTCAGATGCTCGCAAGCAGCCCGCTGGACAGGCAGCGCGCTGGCAAACCGGGCGGTGTAGGCGTCAAACCCGGCCACGTCCGCAGCGTCAGGCTGCACGGTGCTGCCCTTGGCAGAGGCAAACACCTCGTCCGACAGATACTGCTCCAGGGTCTGGCCCTCCTTGTGATGCACGCGGTAGGCAGCCAGCAGCGCCATGCCCCAGGGGCCGCCCTCGCCGGCGGTTTCCATGACGGAGATGGGGGTGTTCAGCGCGGCGGCCAGGATCCTCTGGCCCACGCCGGGGGTCTTGAAATAGCCGCCGTGACCCAGCAACGCGTCAATGCGCACCTGCTCCTGCACCAGGATGTCCATGCCCAGCTTCAGGCTGGCCATGGCGCCGGACACCAGCGACCGGGCGAAATTGGCAAAGGTCAGCTTTGCGTCGGGGGTGCGGAGCATCATGGGGCGGCCGTCCTCCAGGCCCACCACCGGCTCGCCGGATACCAGGGGCATGTTCACCACGCCGCCGCAGTCCTTCTCGCCCTCAAGGGCGGAGGTGAACAGCGCGGTGTAGATGTCGTTCATGCTCACCTGCAGCCCCGCCGCTTCGGCAAAGCCGCGGAGCATGCCCGCCCAGGCGTTGATATCGCTGGTGCAGGTGTTGCAGTGCACCATGGCCACCGGCTTGCCCGTGGGGGTGGTAACCATGTCGATTTCGGGATATACGCGGCTGAGGGGCTTTTCCAGCACTACCATGGCAAACACGCTGGTGCCGGCAGACACATTGCCTGTGCGAACAGCCACAGAGTTGGTGGCGGTCATGCCGGTGCCGGCATCGCCCTCAGGCGGCGCGGCGGGCGTGCCGGGCTCCAGGTCGCCGGAGGGATCCAGCAGGCGTGCGCCCTGGGCCGTGATGCAGCCCGCGTCGTCGCCGGCATTAAGCACCCGGGGCAGGATGTCCCGCAGGCGCCAGGCATAGCCCTTGGCGGCAATGCGCTCGTCCACCAGATCCAGCATGTGCTGGTCGTAGTCGCACTTTTCGCTGTCCACGGGGAACATGCCGCTGCCCTCGCCCACACCCAGCACCTTTTCGCCGGTGAGCTTCCAGTGGACATAGCCCTCCAGGGTGGTGAGGAAGGCAATGTCCTTCACATGGCTTTCACCGTTGAGCATGGCCTGATACAGATGCGCGATGGACCAGCGCTGAGGAATGTTGAACTGGAGCAGCTCGGTTAGCTCGGCAGCGGCGGCGGCGGTGATGGTGTTGCGCCAGGTACGGAATTCCGCCAGCTGGTTTCCATCCTTGTCAAAGGGAAGATAGCCGTGCATCATGGCGGACACGCCAAAGCCCGCCAGGCGGGTCAGCTTCACGCCATAGCGGTCCAGCACGTCCTTCTTCATGTTGGCATAGGCGTCCTGCAGCCCTGCCCACACATCCTCCATGTGGTAGGTCCAGATGCCGTTTTCCAGGCGGTTTTCCCAGGTGTGGTCGCCGGAGGCAATGGGAGCATGATCTGTGCCGATCAGCACGGCCTTGATGCGGGTGGAGCCAAACTCCACGCCCAGCACGGCCTGGCCGGATATAATGGTGTCCCGAATCGTATTCATCTGCTTGCACCTCTTGCGTTTTCATTGCGTGTCGCAGGCGACACGCCGGTCTGCGGAAGATATTCCACGCGAGGGGAGCAATTCCCTTCTTTGCCGGAAGAAAAGTACGTCAGCCCTGGGAATCCAGCAGCGTGACGGGTTCAGACAGCGCCTCGTACATTTCGCCGCCGATGTAGGCCTTCACACGGATGCGGTATTGTCCGGGAGCGGCGGGCTCGCCGCTGTTTTCCCGGCCGTTCCAACAGAAGGTGGAGCCCCGGGGCAAAAGCTGCTGGGGCCTTGAGCCCTGCCGTGAGGCCAGGCGGCGCACGGTTCTGCCCTCCATGTCCTCAATGGTCACGGTGAGCTCGCAGGGGTACTGGTGATGTACCACAAAGCCCAGCTCCTGCCCGGTATCGGGGGTGAAGCTCTCCTGGGGGAGGATTTCCAGCAGCGGGTCGCCGGCAGACGGCGGAACGCACAGCACCCGGGAGGACGCCAGCGACGGCTGCCCATCCGCCTGGGTGATAATCTGCACCAGCGCGTAGCCATAGCTGCTCTCTCCGCTCAAATCCAGGGTCAGGGCGCGCTCCTTCAGTCCCGGGGACAGGTACCCCCGGGAGCCGGGGCTTTCCGCATTATCATAGCGGATACCGGCGTTTTCAAAATCCCAGCGTCCTTTCCGCTGGTAGATAATCTGGTAGGCCACATGCACGGGCCGTAGCACCGTGAAGGAGAAGTTTGCCGTGGGCTCCTCAAGGCTCAGAACGTCGCTGTCAAAGGACACATTTTCAATATAGCTGTCCCTGCGCCGGCCGGTATAGCTGGCCGCGTCGTAGGTCAGCACGGGAAAATCGTCCTCCTCGGGATAGACCTGCACGGTGGATTCCCCATGGTGGTTCAGCAGGTAACGCTTCAGCTCGGTCAGGGTAATGACGCCGTCGCGGTTTTCATCCGCGCCATAGCTGCCTGCGGCGGATATTCCCCGTACCACCGCGCCGGAAAAATATCCCGCGCCTACCGCGGCCTCGCCCTCCTCTGCGCCGGACCAGAACCAGCTTTCCTCCGCGCCCCCGGAGGAGCAGATCACCTTGTAATCCGCCCCTTGAAACACGTTGTCAAAGGGGGCGTGAACCCCCTTGCCGATTACCGCGCCGGCGTGGCACGCGTCCAGAATCAGCACCTTCACCCCGGCAATTTTGTCAAACATCTCCCGCAGGCGTCCGGCGGTTACGCCTTCCTCACGCTGGCCGTCGGACAGAAGCAGCGTCATGTCGCCGTTAAGCTGCCCCTGCGACCATACGCCGTGGGTGCTGATGTAGAAGTAGCTTACATCCCCCTCCTCCGCCTGGGAGAAGGCAGCCTGAATCAGCTCTTCCAGTTCCTCCGGAGAGGCCACGTCGTTGCGGCGGGTGATAAGGGTTTCCAGGTTCATGGCGCCGCCGGAGAGCGCGTTGGCCATTTGCATCACATTGTTGGCCGAGGCGGGGGCGGTGTCCTCCTGGGTCACAAAGCGGTCGCAGCCCACCAGCAGGGCGCGGTTCACGCCCTGGGCCCGGGCCGCAAGGGGCAAAAGGCACAGCCATGCTAGCAGCCAAAGCCCCGCAAAGCGACTGATTCTCATGGCCATGCCTCCTTTCCGCCCTGCCTGAAATGATTGTACACTTATTTAGACGCATTGCCTACCGGAAATGTTCACATGGAAAGGCAGAATATGAAAAATATTTGTCAATCCCCGGGAAAACCCTACGCCAGGAAACGAAACAGGCTGACAAAGGGAGACAGCAGATAGATAGCGGCCATTTTGCCAAAGGAAGCCT
>CAMDVP010000249.1 GCA_945877525.1 uncultured Clostridia bacterium
TCTGCACCTTCGCCACGCCCTCGGGGGCAGCGATCAGGTTCACCAGGCGGATGTGGTGGCATCCGCGCTTCTTGATGAGGGTAATGGCGTCGCTGGCGCTGCCGCCGGTGGCCAGCATAGGATCGAGCACCAGCAGCTCGCGGTTCTCGCTGTCGGCAGGCAGCTTGCAGTAATACTCCACAGGCTCGTGGGTTTCGGGGTCGCGGTACAGGCCGATGTGGCCCACACGGGCGGCAGGAATCAGCCGCGTTACGCCGTCTACCATGCCCAGGCCCGCGCGCAGGATGGGCACAATGCCCAGCTTCTTGCCGGCCAGCATCTTGGTTTTGCACTTGCAGATGGGGGTTTCCACTTCAACCTCTTCGGTGGGCAGGTCGCGGGTCACCTCATAAACCATCAGCATGGAGATTTCCTCCAGCAGCTCACGGAACTCCTTGGTGCCCGTGTCCTTGCTGCGCATGATGCTCAGCTTGTGCTGAATCAGCGGGTGGTCGAATACATGCACTTTGCTCATGGAACCGTCCTCCTCATTGCTGAATCGGGCTGCCCTGCGCCTTTCGGGCATGGCCAGGCCCTATATCCAGATTGCATTCGTTACCTATTATATCCGATTCATAGCCGGAGCGCAATGCCTTTTTCCCGATTTTGCCACTCAATTTGCATTTGATGGGAAAAGAAATGACGGCAAAATACAAATTTGTTAATTTCATCACATACTGCGGCTCTCTCCGTATGCTTGACAGCCCTTCGGGAAGAATCTATAATGAAATCCATTCACAGGAGGAAACGCCTATGCCTGCCATGCCTTCCACCCGGTATATCTTCGGCGCTCTGCCCTGGTACAGCGTGCTGATTGTGCTGGGAATCTGCGCCGCGCTGCTGCTATCTTCCCGCGAGGAGAAGCGCCTGCATCTGCCAAAGGATACCGTGATCGACCTGGCCCTGTGGGTTGTGCCCATGGGCATTGCCGGGGCGCGGCTATATTATGTAGCCTTCGCCTGGGACACCTTTGCCTCCAATCCCATCAGCGTTCTGTATCTATGGCAGGGCGGGCTGGCCATCTACGGGGGCATTCTGGGGGGCGGGCTGGGTGTATTTCTGTTCAGCCGGCGCAGGCATATCCGCCTTTCTGTTCTGACGGACATGATTGTTCCCGGTCTGGCCCTGGCCCAGGCCATCGGCCGCTGGGGCAATTACTTTAATATGGAAGCCTATGGCCTTGAGGTAACCAACCCCGCCTGGCAGTTTTTCCCCTTCGCAGTGCTGATTCCCGGGCGTAACGGAAACGTATGGCACATGGCTACCTTTTTCTACGAATCCTTGTGGGATTTTACCGCTTTCGCGGCGCTGTGGCCGACCCGGAAACGCATGAAACGCCCCGGTGACGCAACGCTCTGGTACTTCGCCCTGTACGGCGGAGGCAGGCTGATGATCGAGGGTCTGCGGCTGGACAGCCTGATGGCCGGGGGCGGTTCGGTGCGCATCAGCCAGTGGCTCAGCGTGCTGATGTGTCTGGCCGTACCCGCCCTGTTTGCCTGGCGCGCCCTGAAGCCCGCAAACAGGCGGCAGCTGATGGGCGGAGGCGTCGCGCTGCTGTTCACGGCTGTGCTGACCCAGGCCCTGCCCCGTCCCGCCGGAGCATTCTACGGCGACCACGCTGCCTGGACGATGCAGATGCTCCTGGCACTTCCCGCTCTGGTTATGCTGGCGCTCAGGCCGGGAGTACGCGCATGCTCCCGGCTGCGGACGCTGCTTTCCCTGGCTGCTCTCACCCTGGAAGCTGTCCTTCGGGTCATGCAGGCCCTGTCGGGCTCCTCCGGCGCGGAGGCGTCGCTTATGCTGTGCGCCGCCTTCACCCTTGCAGCCATTGCCTCCGCCGTCACATTCTATCTTGACGTCCCGGCGGCTGAAGCCGCCGCCCGTCCATCCCATCTGTAAACCGCCACGCACAAAGGAGACGCTATGCCTACCACACCGCTTCGCAATCTGCTCTACCGTGCCGCCCTGCCCCTTGCCCCAAGTCCCAAGGGACAAATGCGCCATCAGACGGAAGGCCACGCCATCGATCTTCCCGCTTATGAGCGGCTGCTCACCCGCCACCATGTGCTGGGTTCGTCGCTGCTTCTGTCCGACGGCACCCGGCAGGCCGTTGTCCACACCTCGGTGGCGCGCCCCGATCACCACGCCGGGGAGCATACGCTCTATCGGGTTGCGTCCATCACCAAAATGGCCACAGCCCTGGTCACGCTGATGCTTTGCGACGACGGAGCGTTCTCTCTGGATACCCCCGTCGCAGTCCTGCTGCCGGACGGCGGGAAAGCCGCTGCCCTTGAGGGCGTTACCCTGCGCCATCTGCTCTGCCATACCTCCGGCCTTCGCGACACCCCCGCTTACGACTGTGCGCTGCAGGAGGGAAAGACCTTCCATGACGTGCTTTCCCAGCCTGACGTACGCGTAGGGAAGCCCGGTGAAGCCATGGTATACTGCAACCTGGCCTTTGGCCTTCTGGGCTGCATCCTGGAGCACGCCTCCGGACTTTCCATTGAAGCGCTGTTCCGCGAGCGGCTGTTTGGACCCCTCGGCATGCGCGCCACGCTGGACGCATCCAGCCTGCGGGAAGAGGAAATCATGCCCATCAGCCGGGTACTGCCCTACCGTCCCGGGCAGGATGTAACCATCACCGCCCTGGGCCGCAAGCCGCTTGGCGGCCCTGATCCACTGCGTCATTTCGGCCATACCGCCGGCGCCATGTATACCGACTGTCCGTCCCTGCTTCGCCTGCTGCACCTGATTGCAGGCGAAGGCGAAGAAAGCGGCAAGCGTCTTGTTTCTCCGAAAGCGATGGCAGAGATGACCATGCAGCAGTCCTTCTGCGGCCCTGCGGAAAATCCTGTCCGCCGCTACGGGCTGGGGCTGGTGCTGCTGCATCGGGCAGATATTTCTCCGCGCCCGCTGCTGGGCCATCAGGGCTTTGCCTACGGCTGCGTGGACGGCGCATTTATCGAGATGGAAACAGGCCGCGCCATGGTGTTTCTCAACGGCGGCGCCAGCGAGAGCCGGGAGGGTCGCCTCGGCCTGTGCAACCGCGACCTGCTCCGCTGGGCCTTTGGAAGGGAGCTTCCGCAATGGACGTAATCACCGCAATCACAAAGGAGCGCGGCAGGCTCCGGGTAGTCATCAACGAGGATAGCGAGGTGCTGGTGCCCGTCAGCCTGTTTCGCGAGCGGCCTCTCTCCGTAGGCGATGCCATCGACATGGAGGAATACGATCAATGGCTGCTGCTCCGGCAATACCGCCATGCCCTGGATCGGGCGGTGGCGTTTCTTGCAGGGCGCGCCCGCAGCCGGCGGGAGATGGAGGAACGCCTGCTCCGCAGCGGATACCGTCCCTGCACGGTAGAAATGGTGCTGTTCAAGCTGGAGAAGGAAGGGCTGCTGGACGACGCAGACTTTGCCCGTCAGTGGGTAGACGCCCGCTCCGCCCGCCGCATGGGCCGCGGACGTATTGCTCAGGAACTTCGGCGCAAGGGCGTATCCGCTCAGGAGGCCGAGGAGGCATTGGAAGCCCTGAGCGAGGAGGATCAGCTGGAAGGTGCGATAGCCCTGGTGGAAAAGGCCCTTTCCCGCGTTCCTTCCGGCGAGGATTCCCGTAAAACCGCCGCCCGAATCACCGCCATGCTGGCCCGCAGGGGATACGGCTACGATGTGGCGCGGGAGGCAATCTCCCGTGTGATGGAAAGCACAGAAGAATGAGGCGACCATCGTGAAGAAATTCAATGTGATTCTTCTTTTAAATCCGGAATGTACCCATATCCTGATGTGCCTGCGCCGCCGCCAGCCCTATCTCGGCAAGTACAACCTGGTGGGCGGCAAGCTGGAAGCCGGCGAAGAGCCCCTGACCGCGGCCTATCGCGAGCTTCGGGAGGAAACTGCCGTCACCCCGGACGACGTGACCCTTCGCCCGCTCATAACCTTGCTATATCACCGCCAGGACATTGAGCTGCAGGCCTATACCGGCCGGCTTCGTCATGATGTAACGCTGGTGGAGGAGGCCCATCCACTGGTATGGATGAGCATAGAGGAAAACTTTTTCGATATGGAGCGTTTCGCTGGCGAAGGCAATATCGGCCATATGCTGGCTCAACTGCGCATGGACTGGAACGCCCTCACCGCCCCATAACCATACATGCCAAAGCAAAAGCGGCCGCGCACGGATTTTTGAAGTGAACCCCAAAAGTTAGACATTTTTAGAATTAAGCGGCCTGAAGGGT
>CAMDVP010000250.1 GCA_945877525.1 uncultured Clostridia bacterium
GTTCCTCAACAATCAGGCGGGCGCGCTGCGCAGCGGCCTGGGCGCCGGCTTCGGTACGTTCATTTCGGGCCTTGGTGATGAAAATGCCATTGCAGGCGCAGTCAGTCCCGTTATGCACGAGGGCGACACGTCCTACAACTTCTCCGGCCGTTCCGCCGGCGTGACCAGCACTGCCGCTTTTATCAGCAGTAACTGCGAGCACCCTGAAATTGCGGTGAAGTGGCTTGATATGTTCTATGGCGGCGATGGCATGATGCTGGCCAATTACGGCATCGAAGGCGAAGCCTACAATATGATCGACGGTTATCCTACGCTTGTGGACTACATTACGCGCAACCCGGATGGAAAATCCATCAATGTCGCTTTGGCCGAATTCAGCCTTGGCTGCTCTGCCTTCCCGTTCTGGAATGACACGGGCGTCCGCGAACAGCGCATGCTGAGCTATCCTGTGCAGCGGGAGATTGGCCTGGAAATGGCCAAAATGTCCAATGACGGCTGTATTCCGATGATCACGCTCACGTCGGATGAGACGATTGAGTACGCTGGTATTTACAGTGAGTGTGAAACCTATGTCAAGGAGATGACCCTGGCCTTCCTGCTGGGTGACCTTGACATTGAATCTAACTTTGACGAGTACATGCAAACTCTGAAGGATCTGGGGATTGAGGAGGCCATCGCCATTCAGGAGGCTGCTCTGCAGCGGTACTACGCGCGCTGACTTCGGCCTCTCAGGCTGAAGCGGGCAGCTTGACAGCGGCTCCCGGATTGGCTTTTCACTCGCAATGGTATTTTGTTCATGGGTTGCACGAGAGCAGGTTTCTGTTCTCGTGCAACTCTAATCAAGAAAAGAGGGACAAGTATGCAACATTGGTGGGAAAACTATCCCTGGCGAATGATTCAGACCAATATGCGCCAGATCGATATGGAAGATATCAATGCTGAAACCTTTGTGAACGATCTCAAGGCATTCAACGCCAATGTGGTGCTGATCAACACGGGTGGCATCATTGCCAGCTATCAAACCCATGTTGAGGATCATTTTCAAAGCGAATATTTGCACGGCGATTCGCTGGAAAAGGTGATGACCGCCTGCCGCGATGCCGGCATCAGAGTGATTGCACGCATGGATTTTTCCAAGATCCGCCGCCCCATCTATGAAAAACATCCGGATTGGGCATATCGCACAGCTGATGGCAGCATTGTGGACTATAATGGCGATGTGCATGCCTGCGTATGCGGAGGATATCAGCAGGAGAAGGCGCTGGAAATTGTGCGGGAGGTTGTGGAAACCCTGCCGATAGACGGCCTGTTCTGCAATATGGGTGGCTTCCAGGTTCGGGATTACAGCTACCGCTATCATGGAATATGTCACTGTGAACACTGCAAGCGTCGGTTCCGCGAACGCTTTGGCCTGGAACTTCCCGTAAAGGAAGACATGAACGATCCTGTTTTCCGCAAATACAAGGTATTCCAGCGCGAGGTGCTTGCCGAATATCGTGACAGGCTTGAAAAGCTCATTCATGGCATCAATCCTGAGATATGTGTTGACGGCGTGGACTTCACTCGCCAGGAAAGCAATACGGAATACAAGCGGCCTCTGCCTTATTGGCAGTACAGCGCATCCTCCAACACAAGGGCATTACGGGGAATCGATGGGAAGATGGTTTCCTCTAACACAACAGTCGACTTTATCGGTTTCTTCTATCGCCATGTGGCCGTCAATCCGGAAGAGCAGGAGCTCCGCCTGTGGCAGGATGTGGCTAACTTTGGGGGCATTGATTACTACCTGATCGGTCGCTTGGACAATCATGAGGATAAAAGCGGCTATGCCGGCATTCAGAAGGTTTTCAAATACCGCGCCGAGCACGCCGATGAATATCTTCACATTGATTCCCTGGCCGATGTGTTGGTTGTGCGAGGTTTCCGCTGGGATAACATTCCCGAGGAACGGGGATGGATTCGTGCATTGACCGAGGCGCATGTGCTCTTTGACGAGGTGCTGCTTGCCGAGCTTAAGCCGGACGTGTCCTTTGCCAAATATAAGGCTGTGATTCTGCCGGACACGCTGTCTGTTCCCGGGTGGCTGGCAAAGGCATTGGACGCATTTGCTTGCCAGGGTGGTTGTGTGATTGCGTCGGGCCGCACAGGCAAGTATGATGGCGACTACAATCTGTCCGAAACGTATCCGCTGGACTGCATGGGCATCAGAAAGATATGCAGCCTGCGTGAGGATATGACATCAGCCATGCTGCATGTGGAGGATAGCGATCTGAGCGTTTTTGATTCCTACCATAACGACCGGCTGATTTACTTTGGTGACAGCTTCCTGTTTGCCGAATATGAGGAGTCGTCCAAGGGCTATCTCCGGCTGATTCCGCCGCATCACTTCGGTCCGCCGGAAAGATGTTATTATACGCAGATCACCAATATTCCCGGCGTACAGATCAACACTTATGGCAAGGGCAAGGGTATATTGATCCCATGGACGCCTGGAACGCTGTACTATCGTGACGGCTATGCCAATACCTTCCGCTTTATGCGTGATCTGCTGCGAAACGTTGCAGGGATTGAAAGTGTGGAAGCCGCGCCTTTCACTCCGATGGTGGAGGTAACCGCCGGCATGGAGCATGATGGAAAGCACGCGCTGATTCAGCTTGTCAATAATACCGGTCATTTCGGCACCTCTTTCATGGCGCCGGTGCCTGTTCATCACATTGAGTTGGCCATTCCCATGTGCAAGGCTCCTGCATCCGTAACCAGTCAGCTGTCCGGCATGAGTATTCCTTATGTCTACAATGACGGTAGGCTCAGGCTATCCGTGGAAAAGCTGGAA
Source organism: uncultured Clostridia bacterium (assembly GCA_945877525.1). Classification (GTDB taxonomy): domain Bacteria; phylum Bacillota; class Clostridia; order Christensenellales; family Aristaeellaceae; genus UBA11524. Next base: position 2,834 of record CAMDVP010000250.1, read on the forward strand.
GCCTTTGAGGGAATACTTGTCCAGTTCTGAAAAGCGGAAAGGAGCAAGAGACTTGGATCATGAGAACAATCAACAAGGTACTGTCCACCGTCAATTACAGCGCCGAGGATTTAGAAGCATTGCGCACCATTTTTGCGGGCAGCGAATTTGTCCATGTGGATAACGCCGATACGGCCGGTATTCTGCGGGAGGTTAAAACGGCGGATGTGGCTGTGCTGGAGGCAGATCTGGATGAGCGGTTTCTGACGGGAGACACGCTCCGCTGGATTCACTGCAACCATGCGGGACTGGCCAAATCAGCCAAACCCCAGGTGTTTGAAAAGGGCATTCTTTTAACTGGCTCGGCAGGCCGTTCTGCAGAGGTGCTGGCAGAGCATGCCGTTTATTTCATGCTTGCCGCGTGCTATCATACGCATGACCTGATCAATGCGCAGTACAGCCATACATGGCTTCGGAGGCCGGAGATGTCCGCCTGGCGAGGGCTGTATGGACGCAAAGCGGGAATCATTGGGATGGGTCATACAGGGAAAGCCCTGGCGGAAAGACTGCATGCCTTCGGCATGGAGTTATGGGCATACGACCGCTTTGCGCTGGACGACCGATTTGATTTCATAGAGCACAGGCTGACGGCGGATGAGCCGGATGCACTGGACACACTGTACGCCAACTGCGATTTTATCTGCATCACGATTGCCCTTACTGATCAAACTTACCGGATGATCAATGAGGAGGCTTTCGGCAAGATGAAATCAGGCGCTGTGCTGGTCAACATGGCGCGTGGACAGATTGTGGATACCGATGCCATGCTTCGGGCGCTGAATACCGGGAAAATCGCCTGCGCCGGACTGGATGTGACAGATCCGGAACCGCTGCCGGCCGACAGCCCCCTGTGGGATCGACGTGATGTGTACATTACGCCTCATTTCACCCCGGCAGTGCCGCACAGAAATGGCAGGTGCCTTGAAATCATCCGTGAAAATGTCCGCCGCTATAAAGCGGAGGAGCCGCTGCTCAACCAGGTGAAGCCTGAAGATCGGTTTACCAGGTAATCGGACCACAACCGGCAGCCGCCGCAGCCATCCAGCGCATGCCGGACGACAAAGTAGAAGGGGACAGCTGCTTCATTGTTCCGTCTGAAAAAGAGCAATGCATTTTGCCCCAGCCGGTGTTGGATCAATCCACATAGAAGGAGGAAAATCTGCATGAATATTGGGTTTATCGGTCTTGGCGTTATGGGCAAGCCCATGGCAAAAAACCTGCTTGAGGCCGGATATCAGGTTTTCGCATACGATGTGATCAAGGAGAATGTGCAGAATGTAGCCGAGGCAGGCGCAGTGGCTTGTACTTCTATCAGGGAGGTATGCGAAAGCTGCCGGGACATCATCACAATGCTGCCCAACAGCCCTCATGTTCGGGCTGTGACCCTGGGGGA
>CAMDVP010000251.1 GCA_945877525.1 uncultured Clostridia bacterium
TTCTGCGTGGCGCTGAGCGTGATTGCCCCGGGCATGAGCTTCTCCACCCTGCTGATGCCCCTGGGGCTCTACACGCCCTTTGTGGCGGGTCTTGGCAGGCTGGAAATGCCGGTGGTGCTTCCCGCGCTCCTGGGCGGTCTTGCGGGCATGGCCCTTTTGCCAGGGGCTGTGGCGCGGCTGATGGAAGCCTGCTATGCGCAGACGATGCATGCTAGTGTGGGCGTAGTGCTGGCTGCGACGGTGTGGATTATCCCCTTCAGGAGCTTTGCATCCGACCTGGACGCGTGTCTGATGAATCTGTTGTGTCTGGTGCTGGGAATCCTGCTTGCCATGGTGCTGGAGCGCTTCAACCGCTCCTTTGAAATACCCCGATAAGAAGATGAAAAACAAAGGAGGGCTCCTGCCCATGAAACGCTTCTGCCTGCTGGTGTGCCTCTTGCTCATCGCGCCGCTGATTGCCCTGGGAGAGGAACAGCTGACACTGAAAGTCGGGAAAGAAATCATCGGCTTTGAGGAGAACACGATCGAAGTTACAAGCCCTTTTGACGGACAGGCAACCCTGCGCCTGACGGATGATTACAATACCTACCGCACGCTGTCCGTGATGGTGAAGGCGGGGGACAACGTGCTGCGCTGGGATGGCCTTGGGGAAAACGAGGAGAGACTGATTACCGGAGACTATACCCTGTACGGCTGCGTGACTGCGGAGGACGGCCGCTCTGTGGAGACGGAAACGAAGGTCAAGGTGGGCAGATGCCGCCAGGCGCTGCTCTATGCTTTGCCCAGCGCGGATACCCTGTACCTGGGTGACGAAGAAGCCTGGTTTATGGAAGGATGCCTGGTACGCGGAGGCAGAGTGATTATGGATATCTACCGTGCGGGCGATATGGAAGCGCCCATTGGCACCCGCCGGAAGGATGTGGAAGACGGTCCCTTCAAGTTCACATGGAACGGCAATCTCAACGGCGGCCGTTTGCCGGAAGGCGAGTATGTGCTGCGACTGTACGCCTATGCAAACAAGGACACTGTGCGGGAAATCAGCCTGAGCATCCGCGAGGAGAAGCCCGCAGACGCCCCCGTGACGGTGACGGAGCGCTTCATGCCGCAAAGCGGTGATTCGGATGAAACCATCTGGGAAATGATGATGCAGCCCTCGGTGGTGGTTGACACGAAGGATGTGGGCCATCAGAAGGTATATGACCGGCCGGACAAAAGCGGGGAGGTTCTGGGAGAAATTCACGGCCAGTCCCAGGCGGTGATGGTGAAGGAGCTGCGGGAGGATGGTTGGGCGCATATCTGTACCTGGAACCATGAGGGCGGCGAGCTGGTGGAGGGCTATGTGCCGGCAAATGTGCTGAAAACCGAGCGGCCCAGTCAGGAATACGGCCTTCTGCTGGACAAGCAGGCCCAGGAGCTCACGGTGTTTTACCGGGGCGAGCGGCTGACCACTCTCCCCGTTTCCACAGGGCTGATGGCCCCGGACAAGCTTCTGCGCGAGACCCCCGCGGGCATGTATCTGACCCTGCGGCATGTGGACAACTTTGCCAGCGACGGATATTACTATGATTATGCCATCCGATACGACGGAGGCAACCTTCTGCATCAGCTGGGGTACAAGACCAGGGGCGGCCGAAAGGATTTTTCCGCTCAGGTGGAGCAGCTGGGAAGCAAGGCTTCCCACGGCTGCGTCCGCCTGCCCTCGGCGGTGGACGATCAAGGTGTGAACGCCTACTGGCTGTGGACGCACCTGCCCTACCATACCCGAGTGGTGATTTTGGACGATCCGGAGCAGCGCGTCATGCAGCGGGCTGTGGCGGAAGCGGGCGGGGAGGTTCGCACTGAGACGCGCAGGGAAACCGTCGTTCTGCCTGACCTTGCGGAGGGAGAAACAGAACTGCTGCTCACCCTGGGCGGCGACGCGGTGCTGGGCACCCGGGAAAGCTGGCAGAGGCGGGGAGATGCGCTGCCCGCCGTGCTGGAAGCGCAGGGCATGGCCTACCCCTTTGAAAAGCTGCAGGAATGGTTTGCCACGGACGACATGACGCTGATTAACCTGGAATGCGTGCTGAAGGAGAACAAGACAGGGGAAAAAAAGGATAAAATCTACCGCTTCCGCGGCCTTCCGGCATATGCCGCCGCGCTGACGGAGGGCTCGGTGGAGCAGGTGAATATTGCCAACAACCATTACATCGATTACGGCACGGCAGGACGCGACGCCACCCGCGAGGCACTGGATGCGGCGGGGGTGGCTTACAGCGGCTTTGGCTATACCTATGTATGGGAATGCAAGGGGCAGAAAATCGGCTTTGCCGGCTGCCGGGAAACGACCTACAAGCAGGATGGCCAGGTCATCGCCCGGGATATTGCCGCCCTGAAGGAGGCGGGCTGCGGGGTCATCATTTACAGCTGCCACTGGGGAGAGGAATACAGCCCGAGCCACAACGAACTGCAGGAAACCATGGCCCGCGAGGCTGCGGCGAACGGCGCGAATCTGGTGGTGGGCACCCATCCCCATGTGGTGCAGGGGATTGACACGGTGGAAGGCGCGGTGGTGCTGTACAGCCTGGGCAATCTGATGTTCGGCGGTACCATCGACATGACCACTTTTGACGCGATGCTGGCGCGGGTGGGTCTGCGCTTTGGCAGCGACGGGGAGTACCTGGGCTGCTGGGTGCAGCCGGTGCCCATTCTAACCAGCGGAAGCGCCCCGGCAAACGACTACCGTCCGGTGACGGCCCAGGGAGAGGATAAGGACCGCATCTGGATCAAGCTGCAGGCGGACAGCGGCGTGCAGCTGGCGGAGGTCATGTGGTTCCCGGCAGAGAAGAGCGAGCCTTGAGAATCAATACTCATCAAACAGGAAAAGCAGCACGGCTGGAATGAGGGCTGTGCCGCTTTGCCTGGCTTTAATGCGGAAAAAAGCGCGATGGATGCATTATTTGTAGGATATGCTCAGGAATGCAGAAACAGGAGTTGAAAAATGGAAAGAAATATGGTATGGTAAATTGATGCTTAAATTTGGGAAAGTAGTGTCTTCAGAAAAAACCTGAAGAAAAGCTTTGCAGGCAACGGGTGAAAGGGAGGCCCGCTGTCTCTGTGCACAAATCGCATATGAGAGGGGAAAAAACGAATAATGAAAAAGAGAATCTTCAGCCTGCTGCTGGTACTGGCCATGGCGGTGCTGCTTCTGGCAGGCTGTGCCGGTCAGAAGGCTGCCGACACTTCCGCCGGAGCGTCTGACAAGGCAGACAGAGTCGGCATCACCATGTACATGTGGGATCGCTCCATGTTCAAGGAGCTGAGCCCCTGGCTGGAGCAGAAATTCCCGGAAATTGACTTTACGTTCGTGCAGAGCTACAACACCATGGAATATTACAAGGATCTGATGGCCCGGGGCGAAGCCATGCCGGACATCATCACCTGCCGCAGGTTTTCCCTGAACGACGCGGCGCCCCTGGCCGATCAGCTGATGGATCTGAGCAAGACCGAGGTGGCGGGTACCTTCTATACCAGCTATCTGGAGGTCAACCGCGAAACCGGCGGCGCGATCCGCTGGCTGCCCATGTGCGCCGAGGTGGACGCCATCGTGGCCAACAAGGAACTGTTTGACCAGTACGGCATTGCGCTGCCCACCAACTATGCCGAGTTTGTGGCGGCGATCGACGCCTTTGAGGCGGTGGGAATCAAGGGCTTCCAGACCGACTGGTATTATGATTACAGCTGCCTGGAAACCATGCAGGGCTGTGCCATTCCCGAACTGATGAGCCTGGAGGGAACCCAGTGGCGCATGGCCTATGAAAGCGAAACCCCCGACCATCAGGTGGGCCTGGACGACGTGGTGTGGCCGCGGGTGTTTGAGAAATACGAGCAGTTTCTCAAGGACGTTCGTTTCCAGCCCGGGGATGACGAACTGCAGTTCACCGTTGTGACCGAGCCCTTCCGCAACGGAAAGACGGCCATGTTCCGCAACACCGCGGCGCTGGCAGACAACATTACGAACGAGGATGGCCTCAACTGTGTGATGCTGCCCTACTTTGGGGAAACCTCCCAGGACAACTGGCTGCTGACCTATCCCATGTGCCAGCTGGCGGTGTCCAGGCAGGTGGAGAAGGACGAGGCCAAGAAGGCCGCGGTGATGAAGGTGCTTCTGGCGATCTTCAGCGATGAAGGCCAGAAGCATGTGGCTGCCGGCACCACCGTGCTGTCCTACAACAAGGAAGTCAAAATTACCCCCACGAAGGCGCTTGACTATGTGAAGGACTG
>CAMDVP010000252.1 GCA_945877525.1 uncultured Clostridia bacterium
CTTCATGAAGGTACAAAGCAGCTCATATTCCATGGGCTTGAGGGGAATCAGTTCCCCGGCTTTATACACAGATCGGCTGTCCAGATCTATCGTGATGTCCTGATATATGATTTTGTTTTCTGCCGGAGCACTGCGGGCCAGCACCTTTTCCATACGCACAAGAAGCTCCAGAATATCGAAGGGTTTGACCAGATAGTCCTCTGCACCAAGGCGGAGACCCTGCACACGACTCTGTACATCTGCTTTGGCAGACACATAAATCACGGGGATATTTCGCTCCTGCATATAGGGCAGCAGCTCAAAGCCGTCCAGTTCCGGCAGCATGATATCGCACAGAGCAAGATCAAAATGTTGGGCAGCGATTGCATCAAGCGCCTGTCTGCCGTCCATAGCACAGACAGGTTCATATCCGGCAACAAGCAGATTGCTCTCAATCAGCCGGGAAATCGCAGGATCATCTTCAACGATCAAGATGCACTTTTTCATTGAATCACCTCGCCTTTAGTATATCACTTGAAAGCAGGCTTCGTAAATGGTGCGGATGTAAACGAGTTGTAAACGCAGAATCTGTGCACAATTCATTCGATGATTTCGACACACATCCCAGGGCAGCGGGAATTCCTTGAAAGTCAAGATGGCAGCGGAAATATTGCCAGCGGCAGCGTTAGCAGGCCATATAGGCTGGACGGAACAATGGCTCGCCCAACAAGGCAGCCTGAACATAGACGAAGGGACACCGGGCCTGATGCAGGTTCGGTGCCCCTCTTTCGTTTACGTTGTTTTTCTTGGCCTCCCGGGCCGTCGCCGGGGCTTTGGTGCAGGTTCGTCTGGTTCGAGATAAAGAAATAATCCGAACCCATCGCCCACAAGGAACAATTGGTTCGGATTATATTGATGAAGTGGAGATGAGGGGAGTCGAACCCCTGTCCGAAAGCTCTTGAACGGGACTTTCTCCGAGCGCAGTCTGTGATTTGACATTCCCTTGGCCGCATGCCCGCAGACAGGCTTACGGCCTTGGTAGCTTCATGTTACGGACGCGCGGCAAAGCTTAGGCGCGCTCGTTCCCCGTGAAAATGACGGTGGTGACCGGGCTCACGGGCGGCCCGGGCCACCGTCGCGGCATTAAGCCGCGAAAGCGAATTCGTTATTGTCAGTTACTTTTTTTCCCCGTTGTTGCGCGGTTCAGGGTCCGCGGCTCGCTTATCCCGCCCTCGACACCCCCGTCGAAACCGGATCATCCCCATGGAATACGATGCTTCGCTTTCACTTCTATTATACACCGGTGCGGCCTGTTTGTCTACCGGAAGATGCCGCCGGGGCATATCATTTCTGATGCTCCCGCAAGGCGCGGCGGATATCCCTGTCAGCGTCGCGCTTGGCGATGGAGTCGCGCTTGTCGTGCTCCGCCTTGCCCTTGCAAAGCCCCAGCTGTACCTTCATGCGCCCGTCCTTGAGGTAAATCTCCAGGGGCACCAGGGTATAGCCCTGACGCGCGACAAGGCCGTCCAGCTTGCGGATTTCACTCTTGTGCAAAAGCAGCTTTTTGGGGCGCATGGGGTCGCGGTTGTAGATATTGCCCTGCTCATAGGGGCTGATATGCATGCCCTCGACCCATACCTCGCCCTGGCGGATGACAGCCCAGCTTTCCTTCAGGTTCACCCGGCCCTGGCGCATGGACTTGACCTCGGTGCCAAAAAGCGCGATGCCGCATTCATAGCGTTCCTCCACAAAATAGTCGTGGAAGGCCTTGCGGTTTTGGGCGACGGATTTCACGCCCTTCTGGTGCGGCATGTGCGTCGCCCCCTTTCCTGTTTTTTCGGTGGATGAATAGTATAGCATAGCTTTCCCGGCATTGCAATCCTGATTTTTTCTGCTATAATGGACAAACAGGAGGTTTTGCTCATGAAGGATCTGCACATGATGGCGCAGTCGGCCCGCGCCGCCGCGTGGGAGCTGGCAGCGTTGGGGCTGGATATGAGGAATGATGCGCTTCAGGAGATGGCGCGGGAGTTGGATCAGCGCAGGGAGAAAATTTTTGCCGCCAATGCGGCAGATCTGGCTGATGCCCGCGCCTCGCAGCTGGCCGCGCCGCTGCTGGGACGGCTGAAGTTTGGCGAGGAAAAGCTGCGCCAGGTATTGGACGGCCTGCGTTCCCTGACGGCGCTGCCCGATCCCATTGGCCGGACGACCCTCAGCCGTGAACTGACGGAGGGCTTGAAACTGTATCGCGTGACTTGCCCCATCGGCGTGATTGGCGTGATTTTTGAGAGCCGCCCCGACGCCCTGGTGCAGATTGCCTCTCTGGCATTGAAGAGCGGCAACGCTGTGCTGCTCAAGGGCGGGAGGGAGGCGCTGCGCACCAATCAGGCGCTGTGCGAAGCGCTGCGGGATGCTGCAGCGCGGGCTGGGATTCCTGCGGACTTTGCCCAGCTGCTGGAAAGCCGAGAGGATGTGGCTGCCATGCTGCGGGAGGACACGCTGATCGACCTGATTATCCCCAGGGGAAGCAACGCTTTTGTGCGCTATATTATGGACAACAGCCGCATTCCCGTGCTGGGCCACGCCGACGGGGTTTGCCATGTGTATGTGGACAGGGCTGCAAGCCTGCCCATGGCCGTGAATGTGGCGGTGGACAGCAAGGCGCAGAATGTGGCTGTCTGCAATGCCATGGAAACGCTTCTGGTGCACAGGGATGTGGCCGCGGACTTCCTCCCCATGCTGCTTCCGGCCATGCAGGCCAGGGGCGTCCGGCTCAGGGGCGATGCGGCGACTCGTGCTGTCATTCCCTGCGAGGAAGCCACGGAGGAGGACTGGCGAACGGAGTACCTGGACTATGTGCTGTCCATCCGGGTGGTGGACAGCCTGGACGCGGCCATCGACCACATCAACCGCTACGGCAGCCATCATACCGACTGCATTGTAACGGAGGATTGCGAGGCGGCAAGGGCGTTTCTGACCCGGGTGGACAGCGCGGGCGTTTACCACAATGTATCCACCCGTTTTGCCGACGGGTTTGTGTACGGTTTTGGAGCGGAGGTGGGTATCGCCACCGGGAAGCTGCATGCCCGGGGCCCTATGGGGCTGGAGGGGTTGACCACCTACAAGTACAAGCTTCTGGGCAATGGCCAGCTTATGGCTGAAATAAAGCGGGGCGAGCGGCAGTATACTCACCGCCTGCTGAGCGAGGATTGTCCGCTGTGAAGACAAGGCTTGCGTTTTTTGATTTTGACAACACGCTTTCTCGAGGCGACTCGGTGGTGCCCTTTCTGCTGTATGCGGTCAGGAGACGCTTTGCGCCGCCATCCCAGTTGCTGCGGGCAGTGTGCGGATATATCCACCAGCTGCGATATCCGGATCAGGTGTCCTATTCCAAGAGCATTGCGTTTTCCTTCATTAAGGGGCGCAGGCAGGAGGAAATCGACGCGCTGGGTCGGGATTTTTTCCGGGAAGTGCTGTGCCCGCGGTTCTACCACGACGGCATGTCCGAATTGTGGCAGCTGAAGGCTGCCGGGTATACAATCGTTGTGGTGACGGCCTCGGCGGAGGCGTACATGCATCTTCTGCCGGAATATCTGCCTGTGGACGCGGTACTCTCCACACCCTGCGAGACAATGGACGGTGTGTACACCGGCGCGTTCGGTGCGAACTGCCGCGGGGAGGAAAAGGTGCGGCGGATTCAGGCGTACCTGCAGGCGCAGGATATGGAGGCAGATCCGGATTCCCGTGCCTATGGAGATTCGGCCTCCGACGCGCCTATGCTGCGGTTGACCACGCATCCTGTGCTGGTCAATCCGAAGAAAAAGCTTTGCGCTGCCATGCCAGAGGCAAGCACCGTAACCTGGAAATAGAAGGGGCGATGGTTCATGCTGACCCTGCTCAGGCTGACCCCGGCGCAGCTTTCGCGGCTGCACCCGATTTCCGACGCGTCCCTGGCGGGGGAGGAAACCGTGCTGCGCATTGGCCGGGGCGGATTTTCGCTGGGGTATGTGCCCCTGGACAAGGCCCAGTGGCGCTCCTTTCCGCCGCCCCGGAAGGCCGCCCCGGCGAAGCTTGTGACGCGGACGGACGCGGCGGTCTATGCGGCCTTCGCCGGGGAAGCCCTGGCGGGCCTGGCATGCATTGTGTTCGACCAGGACAGCGCGTGGACGGAGATCATCGACCTACGGGTGGATGCAGCCTACCGCAGACAGGGAGT
>CAMDVP010000253.1 GCA_945877525.1 uncultured Clostridia bacterium
TCTTGATGCTGGGATCCGCTTCTGCCTGGCTCTCTTCTCGGATGGCGGCGGTGTCCTCTTCAAAAACCATCGCGTTGAAGAACTGGATCAGCGGACCCTGCAGCATGGAAGCCCAGCGGCGGAACGAACCGGGAGCCACGCTGTCCATGATGTACTCGGGATCAGTAATGGTGATGGCAGCCATGCGCTCGTTGGCCTGATAGCCAGCGCTCTCCGCCACGGGCACATAGTAGGTGGGATAGCCGATCTTGTCAGACCAGGCGTACACAGCAGTATCTTCCACAGCGTCGCCCTCGTTGCCCACATGCCACCATTCGATGAAGCGGTACGCAGCCAGCTGCTCTTCCTCGGGACGGCAGGTGGTCACCATGAAGCACTGAGTGTTGGAGGGAGCCTGCTTGCCGCCTTCAGGGGTTTCGATCAGGGTGGTCACGCCGTAGTTGGTGCCGTAAACGTTCAGGTCAGCCATCAGCCAGGCGCCGGTGATGTACATGCCCAGCTGGCCGGCGATGAACATGGTGTCCAGGTCGGACTCCACGGGGTTGTAGCCCATCTCAAACTGGTACTTAATCCACTTGACGAAGTCGATGTAGCCCTGGTTGTTGGCGAAGTTCGCCTGCCACTTGCCCTCGTCGTTCATGGTCACATGCAGGCCGCCGAACATCTGCATCACGCAGGCGTCAGCGCCCACGTTGGTGTAGCTCAGGCCGGAGCCGTACACATGCTTGTCGGGATCAGTCAGCTTCGCGGCAAACTCGGTGTATTCGTCGTAGGTCTTGGGGGGCGTTTCAGGATCCAGGCCCGCCGCAGCAAACAGATCCTTGTTCCAGTACAGCACATAGGAGCTGATCTGGAAGGGAATGCCGTACAGGCCGTCCTCGGTGGACAGGGAATCGAGGTAGGAAGAAACGAAGTCTTCCTTCTTCATCGAGGTCTTTTCCCAGATGTCGTCCATGCACACGACCTTGCCTTCAAAGTCGTACTTGCTGGCGGCATTGGTCAGGATCAGCGCGGGCGCCGCGTCGGCAGCCAGTGCGGTGACGATCTTGTCGTTGAACTCGCTGGTGGAGTCCATCTCGATGGTGATGTGCCACTTGTTGGTCTCGTTGAACTTGTCAACATACTCACGCAGCACCTGCTGGTCAGAGCCGGTCCAGCCATTCCAGAACTGGATGGTGATGGGCTCATACTCCTCGGCGCTGGCGGTGACGGCCACCGTCATCGTCATCAGCATCGCAAGAGCCAGGACAAGGGAAACGAGCTTTTTCATGTGTCGGATACCTCCTTTGATTTGGTGAACGGGATCCTTGCTAATGACAGCATACCACATTTGCTGAATCTTGTCAATATGCAGTCATCAGTTTAGCAAATATATTAGCACCTGATTTGGATGGCATTATCCCTTCAGGCCGGATGTGGCAGTGCCCTCCACAAAATACTTCTGGCCAAACACATACAGAATGAACATGGGGACAATGGAGATGACCGCGCCGGCAAAGGCCGCGCCGTGCTGGTTGCTGCCGTTGATGAACAGCGCCAGGCCGTTGGTCAGGGTGCGCATGTTGGTATCGGTGGTCACCAGCAGCGGCCACATCAGGTCGTTCCACGCGCCGTTGATGCCCAGCACAATCACCGTCACAATGGTCGGCTTGATCAGGGGGAGCATGATCCGCAGGAAGATGCCGAACTCGGACAGACCGTCCAGCCTGCCGGCCTCCTCCAGCTCCTTGGGCAGCCCGGCAAAGGCCGCGCGAATCATGAACACACTGATGGCCGCCGCCAGGTTGGGGATAATCAGGCCCGCATAGGTGTCGTACATGCCCAGCTTGTAGATCTCCAGGAACAGCGGCACCATGATGACCTGAAAGGGAATCATCATCGTTGCCAGCACCAGGATGAACAGCACGTTCTTACCCTTGAAATCCATGCGGGCAAAGGCATAGCCGGCCAGGGCGTTCAGGAACACGGCAGGCAGCGTGGTGCCCAGGCAGTAGATCAGGGAGTTGCGGATGTACATCCATATCTTGATCTTCTTGCTGATATCCAGGAAATTCGCCAGGGTAAAAGTCTGCGGGAAATAGGTGGGCGGATACTTGATGATTTCAATCTGCGGGCGGAAGGCGCACAGCACAATCCACACCATCGGCACAATGATGACAAGCGCCACCAGAAACAGGATGAGCGTTGTAAAGGCCCAGCTGACAGCGTTTTTGCTTTTCTGATTCATAGCCGTACCCTCCTCAGTTTTCCTGCTTGCCGTAGAGCTTGGAATAGAACACGATGGTGATCAGCAGGATCAGCGCGAACAGGAACATCGAAATGGCCGAGCCGTAGCCCATGCGGTTTTCGGAGAAGGCGCGTTTGTAGGTGTAGTACACCAGCGTTTCCGTTGTATAGTTGGGGCCGCCCGAGGTGGTGGAGAACACCAGGTCGAACACCTGCAGCGAGCCGATCAGCCGGGTCAGCAGGACGAAGGAAATGTTCTCGCGGATCATGGGAATGGTCACGCTGAAAAACTGCCGCACCTTGGAGCAGCCGTCGATATCCGCCGATTCATACAGCTCCCGGGGCACCGCCTGCATGGCGGAAACGAAGATCACCGTGGAGATGCCAAAGGAGCGCCACACCGACATGAACACCACCACATAGAAGGTGATGGACGTGCTGTTCAGGAAATTCACGTTCTTGATGCCGATCTGGTCAAGCCAATAGGTCATGATGCCCACGTTGCTGTGCAGGAACATGCGCCACATGATGGCCACCGCCGTGGCGGAGCAAACGATAGGCATAAAGTACACCGCACGGAAGAACCTGTTTCGTGCCGTGTTTCGGGTCAGCAGGGCGGCCAGCACGAGGCCCACCACCATCTGCACAGGCACCTCCACCAGGGCAAATTTGATCGTCACCAGCAGGCTGTTCCAGAGGCGGCTGTCGGAAAAGGCTTCAATAAAATTTTCAAGTCCCACAAAGCCGCGGCCCTTGAGGAACATGTTCATGTCGAAAAAACCGCAGACGAAGGCCGCCACCGTGGGCATCAGGCGGAATATCAGCAGCAAAAGAATCACCGGCGCCACAAACAGATAGGCCACATGCGCCGGCTTAGACCAGTAAGAGCTGCTTTTGCGGCTCAGCTGAATCATCCAACTCACTCCTATGCTAATTACTAATACGATTTAACTTGCCTTCATTCTAATATCGTTTTTATCGTTTGTCAACCTCTTTTTTGATGATTTTATGACGTTTTGCCTCTATCTTCCCCAGAAAATCCATGTTATCTGTTGCTAAAACGCTAAAATCAACTGATTGTACGCAGATCAGCATACAAAAAGCGGCAGAAGCTCTCGCTCCGGCCGCTATGTTCATGGCGCTGCCGGTCAGTCCTCTTCCAGCCGTGGCAGACTGTCACCCCAGAAATACTTCGGATCCACCTTGCGGACAATCGCCATATCGATGCTGTTTTTGATCAGCAGCATTAGCAGTTCAATGGAAGCCACGCCCATTTCGTGCATGGGCTGGGCCACCATGGTAAGAGAAGGCGTCGTATGCTGAAGAATATCGTTCACGCCATAGACGATAATCTTCATTTCTTCCGGAATGCGCACGCGGCTTTCCAGCAGCGCAAACAGCGCGCCTGTCGCCACAGAGGCATAGTTGATGAACACCGCCTCGGGCCTTGGGTTCATGGCAATGATTTCCCGGGCGCAGCGGTACCCGCTGACCGCGTCCAGCTGATCCATGTGCAGCAGCCACTCCGGGCGAACCGTGATGCCGTTCATCTTGCAGCCGTTGGTAAATCCCAGTTCGCGCAGGGCGGAATGGCTGCCGATATGCATGGTGCCCACGTAGGCCGCCGTATGGATGTCCCTTTTCGCCAGCTGCTTGGCGCACTCCATGCCCAGGGCGTAGCCGTCCAAAGCGATATGGCTGTACTTCTTGCTGGTCATGCCGGATAGCACAATAGGCACGTCAAACTGCTGCCCCTCCAGAAAGTCCACATCCTCCCGGGACGCGCCGCCAATGATGATGCCGCTGAACTTCTGCGGGCTGAAGGAATCCTTCATTTCGCACAGCGTGCCCGCGCGGAACAGCTTGATCACCAGCTCACAGTTGGGGTCGCAGGTTGCCAGGTATTCATACGCGCCGTTGATAAACGGGCCGATGGTGTCGTTGTACACGCCGTTCC